>CAYRWC010000043.1:0-12267 GCA_964427795.1 uncultured Oscillospiraceae bacterium
TATATGAAAGGGCTGCTTGAGCGGTTGGGATGGATCACTCATGAGAAAGTAACTCCCGACATGCGGCGCCAAATTATTTGCAGCAATATACAACGCGGCAGAATACTGGCAAAACTGGTTATCGTTTTCGACATGATTTTTGCCGCGTCCGATATCATAGCCATGAACCTGCATGTCGATGATGCTTTTCCCTATCAAATCTATTTGTTCTTTTACCTGCTCATGATTGCCGTGAACATCTGGATGTTGTTGGCAACCAGAAAATTTAAATTTATTCCGGATAATAGTAAGCTAAATATCGGCCTTTACGAAGGTTGGCAGACTGCTTATTTGGTTTTTATGATGACATGGGGAAGCATGGTCTCGCTTTTAGATCAAACCTTGTACAATCAGATTATGGTTTATATCATCAACATAACGATTTGTTCGATTATCTTCATGGTTCGTAAACGCCAGCTGGCCGTCGCTTATCTTGTATCAACATGTGTTCTTTTTATCGGCTTGCCCTTTTTTCAGGGCAATCCCAATATTTTGGTAGGGCATTATATCAATCTGGCCGTATTCATGTCCATCGCCTGGGTCGCTTCCCGTCTGCTGTTTCAAACCTTCTGCCGCAATCTGGAAGGCCGGATGGCATTAGAGCAGGCCAACCGGCTGCTGGCCGATGAAATAGGTCATCATAAGCAGACTAATGAGAAATTGAGCCAGGCAAATTTTCAGCTGCGCCATTTATCGCTTATCGATGAATTGACCGGCATAGCCAACCGCCGCGGCCTGCGCAATTTTATATCGCATGCATTCGGACAGTCCGATGTGCCGATCAGCCGATTGTCGGTCATGATGATCGACATCGACCATTTTAAAGCCTACAACGACCAATACGGTCACGAAGCAGGCGACAAGGTTCTGGGTTATATCGCCGGCGAAATAGCCGGCCTGGTGCGCTCGCCGCTTGAATTGGCGGTCCGCTGGGGCGGTGAAGAATTTATTTTTCTGTCATTTGTTGCCGACAAACTCTTGTTTTACGACCAGGCGGACCAGCTGAGACGGCGGATTGAAACCTTATCTTCCAGCAACGAGATTACCCGGCCGTACGGACCGATAACCGTCAGCATCGGCGCCAGCACCATGCCGATATCTGACGAGACGCAGACCGGAAAGATCATCAACGCGGCAGACCATGCACTATATGCCGCTAAAGCGATGGGCCGCAATCATGTTTGTCAGGATGAATCCGGTTCGTAGATCTGAGCCGTCGTCCCGGTTTCTGGATTCTTTGTTTCCGTTCATAGATTTTAAACAAATTTGTCAAGGAAAATTCGTTGATTAATGAATAGCAGCTTATATAATAATTATTGTAAAAGTCAAACAAAGTCAAATTACGGAGGTGATCTTATGTTTGGACTTGTACCTTTTGATCGCAGTAAGAAAAATCAGTTGCAAAACAGCGAAGACCGTATTTTTAATATGGATCGGATTTTCGAAAATTTCTTCAATGACGCGCTATTTCCTTCCTTCTATAGCCAAAGCGGCTTGATGCGGGTTAACATCCGGGAAACCGATGCGGCATATGAACTGGAAGCGGAGCTGCCGGGCGTTGCCAAGGATCAGATCAGCATTGATCTGGATGCCGACCGTCTGACCATTTCAGTAAACCAAGATGAGAAATCCGAAGAGAAAAACGAGCGGTTTATCCGGCGCGAACGCCGCTGCTGCTCGATGACCAGAAGTTTTTCGGTCGATAATGTCGACACCGAGAAAATCACAGCTAAAATGGAACACGGCATTTTGTATCTGACATTGCCCAAGAAAGAGCAGGTAAAGCCGCAAGGCCGCAAGATCGATATCGGCTGACGGCGTTCGGCTCTGCCCGGAAACCTGATGATTAGGGGACGGATTGATAAGATCCGTCCCTTTTCTCTGTCGTTTTCCTGTGGTATGCTGGGAAAAACGACAGGCCGGAACCGGCCGGGGGGGTATTTGTGGATAAATGGATTATCTGGGATTTCAACGGCACGATTATCGACGATGTTGATTTATGCCTGACGATTATCAACAGCATGCTGCGCCGGCGCGATTTACCGCTGCTTTCGCTGGCCGATTATCAAAACGTTTTTGATTTCCCGGTGCGGACATATTATCGGCAGGTCGGATTCGATATGGATCGCGAACCATTTCCCCGGCTGGCTGCCGAATATATGGATCAATATCAGCCGGCCAGTTTTTCTTGTCCGTTGCGCAAAAACATCGTCGGCGTTCTGGACTATTTGTCAAGCCGCGGCTATCGGCAAATTTTGTTGTCGGCGACAAAACGTGATTTTCTGATTCGTCAGCTAACACACTATAATCTCATCCGTTTTTTTGATCCGATTTTAGGGCTTGATGATATTTATGGCCGCAGTAAATCGGAGATGGCGGCCGACTGGTTTCAAAAAGCCGGCCTTGATCCTGAAAAAGGCGTGCTTGTCGGCGACACAGTCCATGATCAGACAGTAGCGCAAACTCTGCGCTGCCGTGCCGTTTTGCTGGCCGGCGGCCATAACAGCCGGGAGCGTCTTGCGGCGACCGGCAGCCCGGTTGTCGGCCAGCCGGACGAGCTGCTGACCGGTCTGCGGTTCCGGTGAACGATCGGCGGACACCGCCCTTTCGGCTTGAAGGAAAAAGAAAAGAACAATGTTGCGGCAAACCATTCCGTCAGACCCGCTGTTCGTGTATAATGTTACCAAGTGCAGTTTGCGCTGTTTCGACATCAGGATTCGGCACGAAACCTGAAAACAGGTTAAAAAAAGAGTAGGATGTCGCTGCGAACATGAAGAAAAACCGATCGAACGGAGATCAGGAACTGAAAAAATCAATCTGGCCGGCAAGCCGGCTTATTCAGAAACACTTAATGCCCGGATTATCCCACTTGTTAAGAGCGTTGCCCGCTATTACGGTAACCTTGATGATGTCCACCTTGGTCCTTTATCTGACGGTCGGACAAGGCGCAGCCTCCGCCGTCCGGCTTGCTGCAGCCGGCGACGCCGAACCGGAAATGTCGCAGACCCGGCCGGCAGAATTGGAACCTTATCAATCAGAAGATCTGAACTTTACCGAAATGAACCGCGGTCTCGACCAACTGGACGACATTCTTACAACCGTCGCCACAACCACAACCACATCAGCAGATACAGCCACAACCTCGTCCGCCGCAACCGAACCGGCCGCGGCGCCGACGCAAGTGCCCGCGGCACCAACTTATCCTCAGGAAACCGACGCTAACGGCGTAATTCAGGAAGGGATGCCGGCAGAAGCTTTTATTCCTGATCAGACGACTTTTTATGTCGAAGCTTATAATGCCAATATTCGTGAGCTGCCGCGAACTGATGCGGCCATCCTGGCTGCCGTGACCATGGGCGACAAACTGACCCGGCTGGGATATGGGCTCAACTGGTCGAAAGTGCAGACCGAACAGGGAATAACCGGATATGTTCTGACCAGCTTGATTACGACTACGGTTATTTACAAACCAGCACCCACGCCGACTCCCACGCCCAAACCGACCGCGGCTCCGACCCCGAAACCGACGGCCAAACCGACGGCAGCGCCGACTCCCAAGCCGACGGCGGCTCCGACCGCGGCCCCCCAGCCGACAGAGGCGCCGGCAGATACCTCGTCCGGCCTGACCGATGCCCAAAAACAACAAATCGTCGATCTGGCGAAATCTTGTCTGGGCGTCGATTATGTGTATGGTGGCATGTCGAAGAGCGGATTCGACTGTTCCGGATTCACTTCTTATATCTATAAAGAACTATTTGGCGTCACCTTGCCGCGAACAGCGAAAAGTCAGGCATCCGCCGGTGTTTCCATCGCCAAAGCCAATATCGAGATCGGCGACGTCATCTGTTTCGACTGGAGCGACGGCGACGGCATCTGCGATCATGTCGGCTTGTATATCGGCGGAGGTCAGTATATTCACGCCTCATATTCAAGCGGCAAGGTCGTGCAATCAACGATAAATTTCAGCAAGAGTCCGATTGTATCCATTCGGCGAATCATACATTAAAGCTTGATTTTTTTCTGAAAGGCGACTGCATCATGGTTAGATTCAAATCAAACCCCAACCGTCAAAAACGAGCCTGGATCATCCCGGTCATTCTCCTTGCTGTCTTGGTTTTAAGCGTCGGCGGATATTATGCTTTCAGTCAGATGGACTTGAACCCGGCGGAGAGCAGCGAAACAACAACGGAAGCCGTACCGACAACAACGGAAGATCCTGAACTGGCAATGATGAGGCAAGCTCTGGACCAGGATGTCTTTTATGACGGCATCTGGATCGGCGATTTGAATATGTCGGGAAAGACCGAAGAGCAAGCCCGGAAGCTGCTGCAAGATCAGGAAAAGACAGCGACAGACGCTTTTGCCCTGACGCTAAGCCTGGATAAAAAAAGCTGGAGTATGACCGCAGCCGAAGCGGGGTTCCGGTCGAATTGGCAGGAGATCCTGGAAAAAGCCTGGCAGACCGGCCGAACGGGCGAGTCGGCCGATGACGCGGCTTTGATCCGTGAACGTTATGCGGCTGTTGAGAAATTGAAAAAAACACCCTTGCGTTTGGAAGTGACCTATACCTGGGACGAAAGCCTGATCCGGCAAAAACTTGACGCCATCGCCGCTGAAGTCAATGTCGAGCCGGTTGGCGCCAGAGCGACCAGTTTTAATACTGAAACAAAGAAATTTACGATTGAAGAGCAAGTAACCGGTTATCAGCTGCAAGTCGATGCCTGCATCACTTCGATTCTGGATCAAATAAAAGGCGGCCAATATAAATCGACCATAGCGCTGGCGGCCAAGTCGGTAAAAATCGGCATGGACGCCAAAGCTTTAGGCGCCAATCTCGGACTGGTTTCGGAAGCGAGAACATCGGCCAAGAAAGTCAATAAGCCCCGCGACAACAACATAAACCTGATCTGCAAAATGCTGAACGGACTCGTACTCCAGCCGGGCGAGCAGTTTTCATTTAACGGCCGAATCGGCGAACGGACTGCGGAGAAGGGCTTCCAGGAAGCCGGCGGTATTTTGGACGGCGTTCTGGTCCCCACGGTAGGCGGCGGCATATGCCAGCCGAACACAACATTGTGCCATGCCGTTTTGATGGCCGATCTGCAAATCGACGCGCGCAAGCCCCATTCCTGGCCCAGCGACTATGTTCCCATCGGTCTGGACGCGACGGTTTCCTGGCCGAATACGGATTTTAAATTTACCAACAACACGGATTATCCGGTGGCCATCGTTGCCTGGTATAAAAAACCGTCTATTGTTTTCCAGATTTACGGCCGCCCATTGGATGAAGGCGTCAGCATCAAACTGTCGTCGGAGGTTCTGGAAAGCACGCCGCCCGGAGATCCGCAAATTACCGTCGTTCCTACCATGGCACCCGGTACGACCAATGAAATTCGCGCGGCTCATAATGCGATCAAGGCTATCGCTTATAAAAACTGGTATAAAAACGGACAGCTCATCAAGCAAGAAGTGGCGTTCAAGAGTTCATACCGTCCTCTGGTCGCTATCTATGAAGTAGGACCTACTCCTACGCCGGGCGCTCCGACAACGGAGGCAACCGAAACGGCGGCAACCGAACCGACAGAAACAACGGCTGCCCCGGCAACCGAACCGACAGAAACGACGGCGGCCGGCTGAATCAGCTGTTTTCAGCCAGTCTTTGGAACAGTATGAAATCAGCCGGCAGCAAGTTCATCGCCAAAGCATCTTCGGCTGTGGCATAACAGAACTGATCATATGTGTTTTGGGCGATTGCCTGAGAACCGATCTGTATATCGATGAGAACCAGAACAACCTGTCTTTCCGAATTATTATGAACTGAAACCAAACGGATCGATCCGATTTGCGCCTGAACGTCCAGATCTTCAGACATTTCGCGCCGAAGGGCTTCGCCGGGCGTTTCGCCGGGTTCGACTTTGCCGCCCGGCAGTTCCCAGAATCCGTCCGGTTTTCTGTGAGTCCGGCGCCGGCCGAGCAGCCACGTCGGTTTGCCGTTGCGGACCGGACCCGGACATAAGGCCGCGGCGGTAAGAAATACCGGCCGGTCCTGCCAATGACGGCTTCCGGAATACATAAGACGCAGACTTTTGTTGTCGCCGTGATCATCACTGCCGGCTGTAATCATCAGACCGAGTACTAATCCGGCCGCCGCGGCTTCCTGTTGTTCGGCCTCGGTTGCTTCTCCATGATAGGCTTCGACACCCTGCAGACCGGCTGCGCGTAAACGGGCCAGCTTGGCGAGCAGCAGAGATGAAACAAACGGTAAACCGCCGCACCAGCCATAGGCAGCCGGGTGAGCCAGAACGGCAACACCGCCGGCCTGGCGGATCCTCCGTATAGCATCGTTGATATCGGGACGGGGCCGCTCTATATAACCGGGCTTGCCGACGCCGAGCAACTGTTCAAACGCCTGATTGATATCCTGAAAATACCCTTTGCGGCAAAGCAGAACCGCGACATGCAGCCGTCCGGCCGATCCTTGCCCGCCGGATTCAAGTTCGTCCTGGCCGATCGCGTATCCCAGCTCCCGCAGCCGCCGGATCATCTGGCGATTGCGCTGCCGGCGCAGTTCCTGCTGTTTGGCCAGGAACACTTCGATTTCTTCCATGCCGCCAAATGGGAAATAGCCTAAAAGATGTAATTCAAATCCGTCGTCGTCGACCGACAATTCCACACCGGCAATAAGGACCGGCTGCGGTTGATCTTCAGCCAGCCGGCGGCCGCGCAGGTATTTTTGCGCGGCAGGATAAGCCGACACAACGTCATGGTCGGTGATGGCAATAGTCCTGAGCCCAGCCGATAATGCGCGGTCAACCGTCTGTTCCGGAGAATCTGAACCGTCGGAGTGGCTGGTATGCAGATGAAGATCGCAGCCGCCCTTATTCAGACGGTCCTGCAGCCAGATCGCGGCTTGATTGCTCTTGTTTAAATGAATCTGTTCAAAATCATTCACGGTTTTGCTCCTGAAAATATGTCATCATTTGAACGCCGGCCGTTCACGAATTAAACGGCTGCCGCAAATCATATATTTTAATATGGCCCAAAGCGGGGAAGGTTTGAACAACCGGAAAATTCTCATCGAAGAAAACCTCGTCGACCGCAAGCTCGTCGCTATCGCGCAGCTGGTCGTCCAGCAGCAGATAGTCGAGATTTTCAGACTCGATCATTGCCAATACGGCAGCCAGATCATGACCGCAGCCGGTCAGCAGCTGTTGTTCTTTAATCAATCGGCCGCTCGTGTCATGTCCGGCCGACCAGGCATAATACGTATGCCCCAGCCAGGTTGCACGTCCGGAAAGATAAAAACTATGATAATGATAAGGCGCGCTGACAAAAACCGCATCCGGGCGGGTGTTTTGTTCGATCCAGGCGACCAGAGGCGAATCAAGGTCCAGAACAACGGTATTCTGGTTGATATTGCGGACGATGACGAATTCTTCAAGTCCGGTGGCTGTCAGAGCGATAAGCAGGACAATAACCGCCGCCCGGCGCGCAATTCGGGCGGCTGCCTGCCGAGACGGCTTTTTTGGCACTGTGGCCACCGGCTGCCCGGGTATGCCGCCGGCAGTTTTTCGAGCCGGCCAAAGACGGACCAGAAGATCGCTCACATATATGTTGGATAAGGCCAGCGTGATCATGATTGCCTTGTGGTTAACGGTGATATCGGGTGTCAGAGAAACCGTAAAAGCAAAGATCAAGGGCAGGGAAAAAGCAGCAAGCAGGATTTTGCGCCGCCGGCCCGGCAGCCAGAATGCTATGGCCAGCAGCGGCAGAACAAAGCCGGTCAATTCCAGCAGATAGGCTAAAATACCGCCGACCGTCGCGTTGTCGGCTAAAAATCCAAAATAGAAAACCGGCCGGATGACAGAGGCGGCCTTACCGGAGAAAAAACCGGCCTGCAGTAAGGCCGATGCCGCCGAAACCAAACCGGCGGTCAGAAAAGCCAGCCGGTTTACTGAAAACAAGGCTATAAAAGCCAGAATCAGCAAAAGCGCAATAAGAACGGAACCATGCCAATACGGCATCAAAATCAAAATCAGGATCGCCGCCGTCAGACGCCGCCGGTCCTCCGGCTTGCGCACCAGCCAGGCATCGGCGGAAAACCAGCCGTGCCGCAGCCGGCGTTCGGCCAGTCCGGTTTGCAGGTCGGGAAGAAATAAAAAAACAACAATCAGAGCCAGAGACAGACCGGGTAAAAAATGACGTTGGTTGGCATAAACATTGATGCCCCATAAACCCCAGTCATCATGGGTTGTCCGTCCGATAAACGCCGATTGGCGCCACAGCGCCGATAAAATAGCCGGCCAGGCTTGCGGCCCCGCGCCGTATTGGGCGGTCAGATCCTGCAGGCAGGACACAATGGCGAATGAACTGCGGCAGAACAAAAGAAGCGGCGTCAGCAGGAAAGTCATTCGCCGGCCGGTCAGACGCAGCGCAAGTAAGCCGAGTAATAGACAGAAAGAAACCAGGCCGAGGATGCTGGGCAGATTGACAGCCCAGTCCAGCGGCAAGCCGAGATAGTTTAAATTGCCGCACAGGAAAAAAAACAAGTAGTGATAAGCGATGCCGTCGTTGGGGAAATGGGGGTATTCGGTCGGCCAGTTCCGTCCCTGTGAAAAAGAACTGATCAGCGCGGTATGCGGAGCGAAATCACTGAAAACCGAATAGCCGGCATGAAGCTGGCTGCCGGTTTGATAAAACGTGCCGATCATCAGCCAGCAGCCGAAGATAAGCCAAAGTAAACCGGTCAGCAGATAAAACAAGGACGACCGGTCCCGGAGGGGGAACGCCGGCCGCCGCAGTTCGGGCCGACCGCAGGATTTTCGGCGCCGCAATAAGAGAAGCGCCGCCCAGAGGCTGCCGCCGGCAAAACAAACCAGATTGGCGATCAGCAGAGGATGGATGCTCAGCGGCAACCGCGGCGACAAGAATGCCGCCAAACCGTAAGTCAATACGGTCAGAAACAATGTGCCGCACCATAAGGAAGCTGTTGCCCGAAACAGATATAGCGGCCAGGGATCGGAGAAAAAAACGCCGGCCGCCGCCGGCCCTGCCGCCCGACGCAAACAGACTTCTCCGCCGCCCAGGAAAAATCCGACGAAGCGCCAGCCGGTAAAAACTGCCAGAAGCAGCCAGAAAAAAGCAATCATGCCGGATCGGTCAGATCGGAGCCGGTTTTACGGATTTTGGCGCTCTCAGCGATGATGTAGCGCGGCCGGCCCTTGACTTCATTAAAAATCCGGGCAATATAGATGCCGATCAAACCCAGACTGAGCATGATGCTGCCGCCGATCAGCAGCAGAAGCAATATGACCGTGGTGAAGCCGGAGGCTGCCTGGCCGGTGAACCAGTTCACCAAAGTCTGAATGGCTAAAACAAAGGATCCGGTCAGAAGGATCAGTCCTAAAAAAGTAATGAACTGCAGGGGCATGGCGGAAAAGCCGGTTATCGCGTTCATGCTGAGCGCGGCCAGCTTATAAAGCGACCATTTGCTGCCGCCGGTCTGGCGCGCCGCAACCTCGAAGCTGAAAGTCGTCCGCTTGAAACCCAGCCAGGCCGACAAACCGCGAAAAAAGGTGTCATGCTCTCCCAATCGGCGCCATTGCTCGACGACGCGTCGGTCGAGCAGTTTAAAATCAGACGCGTTGCGCAGGTCATAACCGGAGAAGCGCCGGAAAAGGCCGTAAAATATCTTGGCGTTCAGGCGGCTGGCCATGCTTTCCTTGCCGCGTGTCGATTTGACGCCTTCGACAATGTCGTAACCGTCCTGCCAGAGTGTGATCATATCCGGAATATGCTGCGGCGGATGCTGCAGATCGCCGTCCATCAGAATGACCGCGTCGCTGTCGGCTTGATCGAGAGCGGCGCAGATCGCCGCTTCTTTGCCGAAATTGCGCGAAAAACGCAGGCCGGTCAGCCGGGCGTCCCGTCGGCAGGCTTCTTCGATAACCGGCCAGGTGCGGTCGCGGGAACCGTCGTCGACCATGATCAGTTCAAAATCCATCCGGGTCGATTCCAGGATGGGAATAACCGTTTTCAAGGTCAGCGGGATCTGTTCTTCTTCATTATAAAAAGGAATCAACAGGGCTATTTTCAATAAAACACCTCCCAGTCGGCCTATGTCGTCTATTCTACCACAGACCGCGAGTCCGTAGCCACTGTCCCGGCCAACAATTGCATCAATTTCCGGATATGAGCCGGCCGGCCGGACGGCATTGATCTCGATACCATTTCAGTATACAATACAAGGTGGTTTAGTTCTTTGGCCGATTCATCGGCTGGATTCATTAAGCTAACCGCAATGAACGGATCAAGATTTTATAGGAGCGTGACAAAGATGGCCATGATGCTGAAAAAGAATGTCGAAGAAATTAATGTCAAGAATAAAAAGGTCATAGTCCGGGTAGATTTTAATGTGCCTTTGGATAAAAAGACCGGAGCCATTACGGATGACAAAAGAATCCGCGGCGCTTTGCCGACTATTCAGTACTTGATTGACCAGGGCGCGCGCATTATCCTGGTGTCCCATCTGGGCCGTCCGAAGAGCGGTCCGGAGGCAAAATTTTCCATGAAGCCGGCTGCCGACCGTTTAGCTGAATTATTAGGCCGGCCGGTGATCCTGGCCGCCGATGTCATCGGCGAAGACGCCAAAGCCAAGGCCGCCGCATTAAAGTCCGGCGAGATCCTGATGCTGGAGAATGTTCGTTTTCATAAAGAAGAAACGAAAAACAGTCCGGAATTTGCCCGCGAATTGGCGTCGATGGCGGAAATCTACGTTAACGACGCTTTCGGTACGGCTCATCGCGCTCATGCGTCAACAGCCGGCCTGGCTAATTTCCTGCCCGCCGTCTGCGGATTCCTGATTCAAAAAGAACTGGATGTCATGGGCTCCGCTCTGGCCGATCCGCGCCGGCCGTTTGTCGCCATTCTTGGCGGCGCTAAAGTATCTGATAAAATCGGCGTTATCGAAAATTTGATTGAAAAGGTGGACACCCTGATCATCGGCGGCGGCATGGCTTATACTTTTATGGCAGCTCAGGGCTTCGGCATCGGCACGTCGCTGTGTGAAGCCGATAAAATCGATCTGGCCAAAGGGCTGCTGGACAAGGCGGCTGCCAAGGGCATTCAGCTGCTCTTGCCGACCGACACGGTTATCGCCGATAAATTCGCCGCCGACGCAGCGTCGCAGGTCGTTCCCTCATCAAGCATTCCTGACGGCTGGATGGGTTTGGATATCGGACCGGAAACCATCAAACGTTTTTCCGCTGTGATTAAAGATGCCGGTACTGTCGTTTGGAACGGCCCGATGGGCGTGTTCGAGTTTGAGCAATTTGCTGCCGGAACCCGTGAAGTCGCCCGCGCCGTAGCCGATTCGCAGGCTGTTTCCATCATCGGCGGCGGTGATTCGGCGGCGGCTGTAGAGCTGCTGGGCTTTGGCGACAAGGTGACCCACATATCCACCGGCGGCGGCGCGTCGCTGGAATTTCTCGAAGGCAAAGTCCTGCCCGGCATCGATTGCCTGATGGACAAGAACCCCCGCCGCACTTTTGCCGCCGGCAACTGGAAAATGAACAAAGGCACGCCGGCCGACGCGCTTAAGCTGATTGAAGGGCTGAAACCTCAAGTCGCCGCGGCCGGAGCGGAGATAGCCATCGGCGTTCCGTTTACCGCAATATCTGCCGCTTTGGAAGCCTGCGCCTATACCAACATCAAAGTTGCCGCACAAAATTGCCATTTTGCCGACAATGGAGCCTACACCGGTGAAGTATCCGCGCGCATGCTGGCTGAAATGGGTGTGCCCTATGTGATTATCGGCCATTCCGAACGCCGCGAGTATTTTGCCGAAACCAATGATACAGTCAACAAAAAGATCAAAGCCGCTCTGAATTGGGGCGTCCGTCCGATCGTCTGCTGCGGCGAGTCTCTGGCGCAGCGCGAAGCCGGCGAGACCTTCAACTGGATCAAAAGCCAGATCACGGCGGCATTTGACGGCATTACGGCGGAACAAACCGCTTATATCACCATTGCCTACGAACCGATCTGGGCTATCGGCACCGGAAAAGTCGCGACCGACGAACAGGCTCAAGAAGTCTGCGCCTTTATCCGCAGTCTGTTGTCCGATCTTTACGGTTCGGCCGTCGCCGCAAACCGCCGCATTCTTTACGGCGGTTCGGTCAATGCGAAGAACGCGGCCGGATTATTCGGCCAAGCCGATATAGACGGCGGTCT
>CAYRWC010000044.1:0-12256 GCA_964427795.1 uncultured Oscillospiraceae bacterium
CGGCGGAATCCATGAGCTATGATGAAATTCATGCGTTTTTAGTTAAAGACGAGCAAAAGGCTGCTGCCGACGACATAATCCGGGCCATCCATAAGCGCGCCACCGAATTGCCTTCTTATATGAAAATTGTCCAGATACATTTTATCGATGAAATTCCCAGGACCTCCATGCAAAAACCGAAACGGTATTTATTGAAGAAAATTGCCGTCGAAGAAATCAAGGCTCAGGCTATGGCGCTGCCGCCGGCGCCGCAAGAATCTGCCGATGTCGAGCAGGCGGTGGTCGGGATGATCGCCGAAGCCGGTCAATTAGACCGCCGCGTTATCACGATGGACGCCAAGCCCTTTTCAAATTTAGGTATGGATTCTCTGAACGTGATAGAATTGACGATCCAGATCGAGAACCGATATGGCGTCAAGATCGATCAAGACCTTAACCGGAACATGACGGTGGCCGAATTGGTCGCTTTGATTCGGAAACCTGGTAAAAAAACAACCAGCTCTGCTCGCTTGAGCTTCTATCCCCGCCAAAAACAATTAAGCGATTATCGGTTGTTCAGACACTTTTGCCAATTGGCCCGGTTCTTTTACAAGATTACGGTTTCCAACGATAAGGTTATTCCGAATGACAGCGGATTTATTTTGTGTGCCAACCATGTGTCAAATTTTGATTATCTCTGGTTGACCATTAATTTTACCCGCCAACGTTTTGATAAATTTTGCTGCATGGCTAAACAAGAGCTTTTCAATAAATCCCGTTTCAGCAAGACACTGTCGCATATCTGCGGCATGATTCCGGTCGACCGCGGCAATGTGCGCAATGAAACGATGGAATGCTGCCAACACCAGCTGAAAGAACGTTGGGGCTTATTGATCCATCCGGAAGGCACCCGCAGCGAAACCGGCGAAATGGGCCAATTCAAAAAAGGCGCCGCTATTTTGGCTATAAAGACGAACGTGCCGATCATACCGGCTTATATTCATGGCGCGTACGATGTCTATCCCAAAGGCAGCAAATGGCCAAAGCTTTTCAATTTTCGCAGGATGAGAAAATATGCGGTTTCAGTTATATATGGCAATCCCATTTTTCCTCACGGACAGACGGCGGAGCATCTGATCAACCAGGTGAAAGAATCTATTCTGACTTTGAAAAGTGATTTTGCCAAGGCGCACTAAACAAAAAGGCGCCGCGGCTGCCCGAATGACTTATTTCTCCGCCGCGTGCAGGCTTTTATAAACAAGGTATGAATAGATAAACGGCAGGGCGACAAGGAGAATAATAAGGCCGACGGTCACATAGAACAACTGGAAAAAAGCATTGGCAATAAAAAACAACCCGCCAATTACCCAGACAAATCCGGCGAAACGATGCGTTTTATTCCAGACATCTTCGTTGTCCAAAGTCCAGGGCAGTTTGATTCCGACCGTATAATTGCGTTTGCATTTAGGCAGATAATTGCCGCAAATAACAATGAAAACGCCGCAGATTACCGATGAAATGACACCGATCGGTATTTTTGCCCCGATAGCCATAAAATAAGTGACGGGCAGCACGATCAGGGAAATAAGCGGCACCGCCCATTTGGCAGCTGATTTTAATGTAAAAGAAGCATTTTCTCGTTTTGGATCGTTATTCAAACGAAAATGGGTATAGAGGTTAATCAAGGCAAACATGATCGGTAAGCCCCAGACTGCCGGCGCTTTTGGTAGATATTGATCCGGCGTCCCCGTTTGGTCAAAATGGATGGCAATTTGTTCCGGCAATTGGTCATAGAGGATCAAAGCAAGAATAATGGGCAGCAAACACAGCACCGTTGAGATAATCAGCGTTTTATTAATCTTTCCGGTCATTTTTTTCTCCTCCAAACTGCGAAAACCACAGCATAATTTCCTCGAATACCGATACGTTGATTTCATAATAGATAAAGTTTTTATATTTGGTTTCAAATACCAGTTCAGCTTTTTTTAATTGCGCAAGATGATAAGAAATGGTTGCGCCTGATATCTGAAAACGCTGGCCGATCTCACCGGCGGACATTTTTCCTTCTTTCAACATCAGAAGGATTTCTCTCCGGACCGGATCGGACAACGCTTTAAAAGTTTCCGGGAATCCCATCGGCACGCCTCCCCAAGAACTTGCGGCAATTTAGATAAAATTCTAAATAGATATTACGGCGGCCGCCGAACCTTGTCAATAGGTATTTAGAAAAAATTCTAAATAGATATTCGGAACAATGAGCTGCTTATTATGTACAATAGAATTGTCTCCCGATCTTAACGCCCAAACAGGGAATGAAAGGCAGGATTGATTTAAATGCAGGTAACGGCAGCCGAGATGACGCTTTTTGCCCCGAATGCCCAGTCACTGAAGGATAAGCGGCAAATAGTACGCAGCGTGCTCGATCAGACGCGCCGACGCTTTAATGTCTCGATTTCAGAAGTCGATGCTCTGGATCTGCATCAAAGAATTGTTCTGGGCCTGGCGGTGGTCGGCACGACGGCGGCGCATACCCGGACCCTGCTCGATGAAGTTATCCGCTTCGTTGAACGTACGGCCGAGCTGGCCGGCGCCGAATGCACTCAAATTGATACAGTGCTCTGAAGGTCATCGCCGAACGGATTATTGATTTAAAGACACAGATTTTCGTTTTATATATTTAAACGAGACAGAAAACAGGAAGGCCAGTTCAATTAATTCGGATATAATCATGGAAGCAAATACGTAGACAACCGGCTTATCAATCGTTGATCGGACGGCAAAACCCAGCAGGATAAACAAGCAGGCCAGATTGATCATTTTGCCCCAGGTAATCGGCTTTGTCGCTCTATTGTGCATGAGAACACCCCAAAAATATTGGCGCGCCGTATAGACAACAGGAAAAACAGATAAAATTCGCAAAGCTTCAACGACGCTTTGGCTGATGTCGGGATCAATGCCCATCCCAATAATCAGAAGCATGCCGCCGATTCCGGTAAACCCCAGAACTGCGAGCAGCAAAGAACAAATTGCGCCAAACAGGAACAGAAAACCAAAGATTTTTTTATATTGATCGGGGTATGCGCGGAGAAAATACAAAGGTACTTGATGGGCGACTTCGATGCAGCCCAGAGCCAGCCAGGCTAAACTCCAGGCAATATCAAAAGAAGACAGATTCATGACGGATGATGCTGTTTTGGCTAAAATCATGTTGATCAATGGGATTGAGATGTCAAAAAGAATCGTTGCAAAAACAAGCGGCAAATAAAACAGCAAAAGGTTTTTAAGCTCATGTTTTTGCACCGCTTGCCGAGGCAATTTTGAAACGTCCGTATTGCTTTCCGTCTGCTGAAATAAATCTTTCTTATGAGTCGCAATATTCAGGAAAACCATTGCTGCAGCTACACCGATGACATAACTGAGCGTTGCCGATGAAGCGCCGTCTAAAATAGGGAATTTTACGAGTATCATGATCGATATGACAACAAAAATCAGATTAACAGTCATGGCATACAGGATAGATTTTGATTTTCCGTTTAATATGGCTATGCCCTGTAAAAACATATACCATCCGGAAAAAGGTATCAGTACGGAAAAGATAATAAAGGACTGGCGGGAAGCCGTCAGAAGCTGTCCCTCGACGCCCATGATGCGGTTGAATACAAATTGGCCGAACGGCGTTATGCCGACGATCAAGAACAAAAGGAAATTGATCAGCAAGATGAATAAAACAAATTTTTTCACGAATCGATAAGACGTTTGGTCGAAAATCATAGCGACAACAGTCTGACGGATCACCAGTATGGGTGATGCCAAGATAAAATAAAGGCTTCTTGAAACGGAAAACGCCGCTAAGGAAACCGCAGAATCAGAAAACTGGGATATTCCCCAGCTGAAAACAGGATAGATAAAGCTGACGATAAAAATTCCCAGCGCGAGCGGCATGAAAAATTTCCATAGGTCAGAAAATGTGATTGTCGTGCCGGAACAATTATTCTCATTTGTTGTCATTATGTTAGTCCGCTTTTCTGCCCGTCATGTCAGATAATCGCACCGATTTCGTCAGCGCTGCGATCGGACTACCAGGCGTTATTCCATTCATCATTCCATTTCAGGATCTGATCCTCGTCTTTTAATACTTTTAAGGCGGCAGCTAATTGTTCGGCGGCTATTCGGACACAAGCGTCGGCGATGCGGCTGCTGAGTCCCGTATAAGGCGCGGCGGCTAGCGCGTTTGGATACTGGATGCCCCAGAACCGGGTAGACCGGCTCAGACCGGCAGCGTCCAGATAATCGGCTTTATGGGTCGACAGACCGCTGACGGCGTCGCGCCTGTCCATCATGACCGTCTCGGGATAGGAACCGAGCATCAACGCCGTTTCACTAAAACAGCCATGTCCGGAATCTGATTTTTGGGCGGCTACTTGTCTCATGACCGCAATGTCCTCGTCGTTCAACTCGGGAAAACTGTCCCGCTGCCCCGCGTCGATCTTTTCAATGAAATAGTCCGGCGTGATCAGCTCCAGATTTTTTGACAAGACAACATAGTCTTTTTTATCGTGTTGGGTGCTGCGGATAAAGTTGGATAAAATGAAATTATTGCCGCCATGCCCGTTAAAAATTAGAATCTTTTTAAAACCGTTTCGCGCGATCTCACCGCACAATTCGGTCAAAAGGCGCTGGATCAATTCGACCGTAAGGACGACGCCGCCTTTATGCACGGTATGTCCCTGCACATCGCCGAAGCAGAAGTCCGGGAAAACACAGACAGGCTCTATCTCGGCTGCCTTTCTCAAAACATAAGATGAATGCAAAATGTCGGTACCCACCGGCAGATGCTGGCCGTGCATTTCAAAGCAGCCCATCGGAAAAGCACATACGCCTTTTGACAGCTCGACAGCCTTCTCGAATTCCTCTTCGCGTAAATATTCCCAAATCATCCAAATTCCTCGCTTCCCCGATTATGCTGCGATTCGTGCCGAGTGCAACATAATATTTCTTTTTATTCAGCCTTTGACTGATCCAATCATAACACCTTTTACAAAATACCTTTGAATGTAAGGATAAACCAGAAGAATCGGTACGGTCGACACAACAATTAAAGAAAATTTCAATAAATCCGCCAACCCCTGTTTACGGATAAACGTATTGGCGTCGACAAGCTCATTAGCTTGAATCTGATTTGATATCAAAATGTTGCGTAAAATGATTTGAAGAGGCTGCAGGCTGATATCGTTCAGGTAGATCATCGCCGTAAAATAAGCATTCCAATGGCCGACGGCGTAAAAAAGTGTGATGACGGCAATCACAGCTTTTGATAGGGGCAATACGATTTGAAAGAAATAGCGACTGTCGGAACACCCGTCTATTTGTGAAGCCTGCAATAATTCATCCGGAATGCTGCTTTGGATAAATGTGCGGGCGAGAATCATGTCATAACAGGAAATTGCGCCCGGTATAAGCATTACCCAGATGCTGTTAACGAAATTGATTTGCGTCATCAGGATATAAGTCGGGATCAACCCGCCGCCAAAATACATCGTGAAAACGAAAAGAAACATGAAAAAGCCTTTAAAAGGAAGATCCCGGCGGGATAACGGATAGGCGCAGATCATGGTCATGATGACATTAATCAGCGTGCCGGCTACGGTATAAAAAATCGTATTTCGATATCCGCTCAAGATATGACGATGATTAAAAACCGTCATATAACCGTCAATGGAAAAATCAACAGGCCATAACACAACGCGGCCGGCTGAAACCGCCAGAGGGGATGAAAAAGAGGATGACAAAATATAGATCAACGGATATAGCACCGCCGCGACAAAGACCATTAAAATGACATAAGTAAAAGCAAAAAATATTTTATCACTTAAAGAGTCTTTCAGGGCTTTCTTTTTCTTCATAATTAACCTCATTCACCACAGACTGGCGCCGTCGCGATTAAGTTTATTAGACAAGGTGTTGAACAATACAAGCAAAGCACAGTTGATCAGGGAGTTGAACAGACCTATGGCGGAAGCGTATGAAAAGTTGCTGGCTCCGGCGGTCATGCCGATCTTATAAACATAAGTCGCGATTACTTCGGAATTGATCAAGTTGATGCTATTCTGCATCAGGTAGGTTTTTTCGAAACCGACATTCATGATGCTGCCGATTTCCAGGATAAGCATAATGGAGGCGGTAGGCAGGATTGAGGGAAAATCAATGTATATGATGCGGCTCAGACGGCTGGCGCCATCGATCTGCGCGGCTTCATGAAGCTCGGCATCCACCGATGTAAGCGCGGCGATATAGATGATGGTGCTCCAGCCAAGACCTTGCCAAATGCCCGACCAAATATAAATATGAACAAATGCCGCCGGTATTCCCAAAATATCGGTAGGATAACCGCCGCCAAAAAAGAGGTTGTAAAATGTGCCGTAAAGACCCATTACAGGATTGAGAATCTGGTTGATCATGCCAACCAGAACCACAACGGAAATGAAATGAGGGATATAGGTCACGGTCTGAACAAATTTCTTGATTCTTAAGCTTCTGACGGAATTGATGAGAAGCGCGAAAATAATCGAAAGCGGAAAGCTGGCAAATAAGCCGTATAGCGAAATCCTCAAGGTATTGATCAAGACTCTTGAGAACATATAATTAGTAAAAAACCGCTTGAAATGCTTCAAACCGACCCATTCGCTGCCCCATATGCCTTTGGCAGCCGTAAAATCCTTGAAAGCTATCTGTACGCCAAACATGGGGTAGTAAGCAAAAATCAAGATATATATCAAAGGCAGTAATAAAAATAGGTACAATTGCCAGCGTTTTCGGGCTGTTCGCCAAATACTCTTTCTCTTTTTATTTATTTTGATTGGCTCTTCAATTAAGGTTTGCATACCATTTATCAAGATCCTTTCAAAAATCATTCGTTTTATGGTTTATAACGGAGCTGTTGACCGGAAAAGATGCAGCCGCCGTGAAGATGACGGCTGCATCTTTTATCATGGACTGCAGAAATTTACTTCTTATGCATTCTGTTATAACATTGCTGAACGATTTCCAGATAGCGGTCGACTCCTATGTTCTTAAGTTCGGTAAGATAGGCGTCCCAGTCGTTTTCCAAACTTTTCGCACCGGTTATAAACAGAACCCTCTGCTGAGCCTCGAAGGTTTGTATATTGGTTTGCAGATCATTAATCTCAGCCTGTTCTTCGGCGGTATAGATGAGAATGGTTATGACGTCGCTGGGTTGTTTGCCGTCGCGCTCCGCTACCGATCTGGCCCAATCCTCTTCGCGATAGGTGGTGTTCGGATTATCGTAGGTCATCTTGACGGAGGCGCCAAATAGGCCTTTCGGAATAAAATCAAACACGTTATTATTCCAGATTACATTGTTTTCGGTGCCCCAACGAAGGTTTGATGTCCAGAATTTCGGCGGAGCGTATTTTTCGAAAGAAGGCGTTTCATCTGCTGTGGCAAATCTCCAGTCATCACCCTGTTTACCAAAACGGACAGACAAGGAGTTTTCGTCTTGACACATCATATCGAGAAAACGGAACACCAGCTGCGGATTTTCAGCATATTTGGTGATATGCACGCTCATGCCGTAACCAGACAGCTCCATTGGCGCATAACTTACGCCTTCCGGTCCGGTCAGCGGAGGTATCGAGGTATATTCCGTCCGTTTTTCGGAATCTACCGCAAAATAAGTATGGGGATGACCGGCAAAAACGCCGACAATAGTATCCTGATCAGGCGTTAAGTCCAGCATCGATTTCTGAGATGCATAATCTTGAGTGAAAGCAAGCGGATTAAGCAGATTTTCGCTTACCAGCTTGCTGAGGTATTCAAGACCTTGACGGTATTCATTCGTTGTAAATGGGGCAGATACTATGCCATTATCAACATTCAGCCGATAAGGTGAAAAATATAGGAAAGCGTTCAATATGCAGAATGTCGGATCGGAAACCCAGCCGGAAGATCCAATAAAGGGTATTTCGTCATTGGTTCCGTTACCGTTCGGATCGCTTGTCGAGAATTTTTTCAAAACGTTGTAGAAATCATCTGTTGTTTTGGGCATCGTTAAATCGAGTTTTTCAAGCCATTTTTTGTCGATCCACAACGAAAGAGCGGTGTCGTCTGTCGGATCGGATATAACATAGGGGAATTGGTACATATGGCCGTCGGAAGAGGTATAGAAGGTGATCATGTCCTTTTTTTCCTGATCGGTCAGATATAAGTCGGCCGATTTATTGAGCCAGAAGGTGTCGTTCTTCATATAGTCGTCCAGATTCAGGAAAATGCCCTGCTGACCGTAATTTTCCTTGCCGAGATTGCCGACATTGATGCTGCTGACGATATCGGGCAGTTCCTGGCTTGAGGAAACCATAAGTTCGAGTTTCTGCTTGGCTTCTTCGCCATTGGTCGGGAAGAAGAAAAACTCGAACTTCAGACCGGAACGTTCTTCCAGGAATTTTGTCAGGTAGTTGTCATAATAATCGGTAACTTGCACACTCTGAGGCAAACCAATGGATAATATATACTCGCCGGATGTGATAAGCGGCATAGCGCCGAGTTCGGCCAGAACAACGCCGCCCGGTGCCGCAGTCGTGTTTGCGGTTGTGGCGCCCTCGGTCGTCTTGCCGGTTGTGGTTTGGCTCGTCGTGCCTTGCGCCGCGCAGGATGCAAGGGATAAAACCATGACCGCTATAATAAGAATAGTCAGTGCCTTTTTCATGAAACGCCTCCTCTTGATGTTGCGGTGGAACCTCATTCACTCGATTGTGCACTATTGCAAATTTAATCTGCATAATTCTTAATTTTTTACGATGATCATGATCCGGATGCGCGTGAAAGCCAACTAAGTAAATACATTTTGCATGATCATCCCTCCCTTTTAAGGTATAATTTTCGTTTGACGCATAAAAAAACGGCCGGCAAGATGAGGGTTGTCAGTAAAATCAAATAACATGTTGTAATTGGCTTATAAGCAGGATTTCCTCGATAATCGGAAAAAAGCCTATTTATTTGGGATTGATCTTGTCTTTAATCAGCATGTCGAATCTCCTTAAGCCGAACGGTGCAAGCTAATTTTGCGTTTCGTTTAAACCAGGGATTTGCAGAGATGCTAGCAAGGCATTGATCGTAAGATTATTGACTGAATTTATTCTACATCGAGCAAAATAATAAGCATATGGCATTTTCCCATAAAAATATGTATTAATCCTTGATTTATGGCATATTTATAATTATGCTTATCACCTTCATGGAAATATGGATTCGTTATGATCAATCCTTAAATATCGGCTCGATATAGTTTTTAATCAATTCAACCCGATCTTTAACAACAGGTTTAAAAAGAGAGGCGATAGAAACCGTCATTTTTTCCTTAGTATTAATATAAATAGCATTGCCGCCGTCGCCCAGAGCCGCAAAGCTGTCCGAGTCAAGGATCCACCATAGATAGCCGTACGATAGCTTGCGCTCATCCCAGCGACTGTGGACCTTGGTACTCTCGGCAATCCATGCGGCCGGTATGATTTGTTGTCGATTCCAGGTCCCGCCGTTCAGATATAGCCGGCCTATTTTGGCCATATCCTCCAACATTAGAAAAAGACCCCAGCCTGCCGTATTGATCCCCTGCGGGTCCGCGACCCATCCGCTTGCGTGATGATCCTTCATGATGGCGAGTTGTTCTTCTTTACTGTGAAAAACCACATTCCGGGCGACACCGATTCCCAATGGAAAAAACAAATGCTCATAGGCGAAATCGAGCGTGGATTGCCCGGTCGCATGAGTCAGGATGCCCGACAAGATATCCGGGCCAATGAGGGGCGTGTACCGGAACCGGCCGATCGCACCCTTGCCGCCTATAAGATCCAGAGCGCTCTTGACCCAGCTCTCGCTGGAAAAATACTTCGTATACGGCGCCGACTTGTATTTATACGGGGTAGTCATCGTCAGCATATCCCGTATCGTGACGCGCTGAGCCGTCTTTTCACCTCGTTTTGGCTGGTAATCCGGGAAAAAGTCCAATACCTTTTGGTCGATGCTTTTGATATGACCCTTATCTATGGCAATGCCGATCAGCGCGGATATGACGCTCTTGGTTATTGAAAACACATGAAAAGCCGCATCGGCGGTGTATCCGTTAAAGTAGTTTTCATAAACCGAAAAGCCGTTTTTTTGTACGGAAAGGCCGGCGATATTCTTGTAATCACTGCCGATTATCGTCTCGAACTCTTTAATTTTATTTTGATTCATACGACCAATTACTCCTTTAAATTGATTAAAGGATATCCTTGATATGAAGGATAAGTGGATTAAAAATGATTTGCAAGAGGTATTTTAAATAAAAAATTTTACAGGTTTCTGTTATAGCCTTGCCGATTGATTTTTTTACTTTTCATGTATTCAAGATCAGTACTCCCGGATCAAGTCGCAGACCGACAGGCGGTAGATCACCCTAATCGGCAGTAACTGGAAAAACCAGGCTGCCAGAACCAGAGCGGGCAGACTGACCATGGCTCCTGACAAGGGGTAGTTGTTTAGAATAACTTTGACTTCTCGAATAAAACTGTTATAGTTCTGCCAAGGCAACATTGCCAGCATAACGCCGATGCTCAGAAAATGGGCCAGAATGAAAGCTAAGCCAATAAGCTGTATGGATTCGAACAGCTTCAGGCGACGCATTAGATCATACGAAAAACCGCCAGCCCGCAAGGCACCGATCACATGCCGGTTGCGGCTGACCAGGGACTGGCTGAAGGAATACAAGCTGAAAAACGCAAAACAGACCAATATCAATAGAATGCCATATGCGGAACCGAGTAGGATGTTGTTGCTGATGGTGGTTTGCCGGTCCGCTTCGGATTTTAAGTAGACCTCGCTTCCGGGATAAAGGACGCTGAGCCGCTGGATTTCCGACTGTAGGGCTTGATCTTGGAACGGATTGTTCAGCGTCATGTACAAGTCAGTTATCTTTGAGTCAATGCCAAAGATCGAGATGGCCCGCTCACCCCAAACCAACGTATTGACTGAACCAAAAAGATTCGGGAAAGCGCCGACTGCCTTCGAAAGGTCGATGATCGCCGCGATCCTGACGGTAACGTCTTTTCGTGTCCAGTCCTCAGGTTGCTGATCGTGTTGGGCATATATAATCTGGGTCAACGTCAGCTGATTGCCGACCTGAAATACCGTCTGACCCGTTCGTGAAACGAGGATGACGGATTTACCTGTGTCCAGCTGACCGGCATCAATTTGGCCGTCCTTAACATAAGCTGCGAGATCTGCCAACAAAGTTTGGCCGGCGCCGATCATGCTGCCGGTATATATCCGATCACTGGTTTGATAACCGTAAGATGCCTTGTCTTGGTTGATCATGTCGATGAGATCAGAATTGGCATACTCAATATCTTGGAAATTCAACGAGTTCAACCGGTCAATGCTCTCAGCCGTTTCGCTGCCAAGCAGATTAACTGCATACCTGTTCAATGTATAGATGGTCTTGAGCTCATGCAGTGCCTCGATGGTTTTCAGATCGTTACGTTCAAAGCCGAACCGATAATCGAGAGGAATATAAAAATTGGAAATTGATGAGGTAACATATGGCAACGCAGTATTAGTGATCACCGCATCGTATTGATAAACACGGCGGTTTGTCTGTTGGAGCTGGACGACTAGAAACGAACTGATTAGAATCGCCGAAAAGCAAAGCACCAAGGTAAACAAAACACCGGACAGCGCTAGCCGGTTTTCCTGAAAGGAAATGACTGACCAAAATAAGATCGGCCGCCTGATCAGCCGCTCCGGTCGGCGCTCGCCAGGTTTGCGAACTTTGTTACGGACTTGTTGACCGACAGCCAGCGGTTGGTTTTTCAGATTGTGCAGGCAACTGGCAGCGGAGGCAACGGAGACAATCAGGACAAATGCTAGCAGAACCAGCATGAGTTGACCGCCATGCACAGCGAACTGATAATAGGGGACCTGATTTGTCAAGAGTAATATCGAAATGAACAAGGACGCCAGCCCACCTAATACGAGTCCGACTGGTAGCAGCAATAGCAGATAAAAGGCGACCTGCATACTTAGAAAAGTGGCTACCTGACGCGGTGACGCTCCGGCTAGTCGCAAGACAAGACCGGTTGTCTGTTGCTTTTTGTGGTAAATCAGCAGCGTCGTGATGATGGTGAAAAGGGTCAGCACAATCAGAAAGCCGATGATCAGATTCAAAATCATCCGGGTCTGGTTGCGTTGATCATCATAGCCAATGGCGTTTTCAGCTTGATAAAAA
>CAYRWC010000045.1:0-12224 GCA_964427795.1 uncultured Oscillospiraceae bacterium
CGGACCGCTTATGAATGATCGGATGCCAGAACACGTTACGCCTGAACATGGCCGAGAGATAAACAAAGGCGTTGCTGATCAGGAAAAAAGGAAAGACAAGGGCGCCGGGCAGAATGCGCCGCGACCATTTATGTTCGAAAAACAAGATGAAAACCGTTTGCAGGTACATGCCGGCCAAACCGATGACGCTGGGCACAAGCAAAGGATAAAGCCACGCGTACCATTGATTGACAGGATGGTTGATCAGAATACAGACGATATTGACGATAGTAACCAGAAGCTGCAAAGCGCATGCCGGTTGAAAAAACAAATAAATAAGCATATCATAACGCATTTTCAACGAGGACATCGGTTTTATTCGCATCATCGGACGCGCATACCGGCGGACATTCTGATAGCAGCCGACGGCCCAGCGAAAACGCTGGATCAATGAAATTTTTAAGCTGACCGGCTGTTCGTCATAAAATCGGGCAAAGGGCGTATATCCGATACGCTCGCCCCGCAGCGCCAATTGCAGGGTAAACTCCAGATCCTCGCAAATCGTGCCGGTGTGCCAGCCCTGATCGATCAGCCGCGTTAAAAAAACATATCCGGTTCCGCTGGCCGGAGACGTTAGGCCAAGCTGGCAGCGCGGATAAAGGTAGAAGCGGGATACAAACCAAAAACTCATGGACAGTGTTGCCGAAACGACATTATCATAAGGATTTTTCGAATCGCGATAACCCATGACCGCGACTTCGCCGGCGCACAGCTGCGCATTCATTTCAGCTAAAAATCCGCGGTCCACGAGATTATCCGCATCAAAAATGGCAACAGCGTCATATTGGCCGCGGTACCGGCCGAGAAATTGTTGGAAAAACCAACTCAAAGCATAGCCTTTACCGATATGCAGCGTATCGCGCCGGACAAAAACCCGAGCGCCCTTGGCTTCGGCGGCAGCGCCCGTACGATCGTCACAATTGTCGGCGATAACAAAAATATCGTATGCTTCGCGCGGGTAATCCTGAGCAATCAGACTGTCGATCAGGTTGCCGATAACCCGTTCTTCGTTTCTGGCCGATATAACGAGAGCAAAGCGATGAATATAACCGCCGGCCTTGATCTGGTGCGGTTTGCGTAAAGAGAATAAGCCGATGATGATCTGATACAGCATCAAAACGGACATTGCGGCAGAGACTGCGATCGTGACGAGGCTATACCAAGGCATGTCCCAGATCCTCCAACAGCATAAGACTGCTCTTTCGTCAGCTTGCCGCATTATTATACTCTACAAAGACAGATGAACGCCAGCCCCTGTTGAAAGCAGGAGTGGCAGGAGGACAATTATGATAAAATTTCACCGGATGTTCGAAATGTAACTGCAGCACGTTTTTGGAAAGGCGCTGCGCAATCGGCATCAAAGGCTATCGTATTGAGGCCGTTTGCCAATATCGGCGCCTGGCCGATGATTTCCGGCGTATCAAGTAGATGGCCCAACATATCGTAAACTTCACAGCATCCTGTTTCTGGGGCATATTCCAGATATGTATTGCTTTTTAAGTCCGTTTTAAAGACGATGCGCTGGCCGCCGATGATTAACGATGGATTGTTTAAAATTATTTCATGATGAGGCGTAGCGACAACCGGTTTCATGCGCAGCGCAAAAATCCCCTCGCGATTGACCTGAATGTCAATAAAAGCGATGTCCTTGAAATCAACATTTGAACGGTAAACGGCATAATAGGATTCAACGTCGGTGTAAACTTTATAATCCATTTGCTTCGGCGTCCAGTCTTCAGGCGGCATTTCACAATTCTGGACCTCATAAAAAGTGAAACTACGCCAGCCGGAAAAGTCAACTTTGATGAAATAATCGGCATATCCCCGGGCAATGTGATTTGGCGAGCGTAAACGGATATTGATGGTTTCACCTTGGCCATCCCCATATAACCGGACGCAGATGCCGCGGTTCCGGTTTAAATTCAGATGGCCGACTTCGTAAGTCCGGTTCAGGCCGACAAGTTCGTTCTCATTCAACTCAAGCAGCGGCAAAGCGTTAATACTGTTATAATCTTCAGCAGTATACAGCGTTTCAATCCGAATCTTTGGTTTTTGGCTTTCAAATTGATTATTGATGATAAAAGTGTTTCGCCCATCATCAAAACTGTCGATACGCAGCCGCTCCGTATGAGTATGGCGAAAATGCCAGGCGCCGTCCCGGGTTTGCACCAGATCGAACTCCGTAGCTGGCTTGCGGACGATTTGTTTGATATTCTGGGCGAAATAATGAGTTCTTTGCAGTTCGGTATAACGCATGATGGATTCACGATAACTGGCAAGTTTAGGGATATTTTTAAAGTCTATAAAATCACCATGCCAACATTGGCAAGCGTCGGTTGCCAGCGTTTTAGCGCAGATGTAGTCGATATCTTCATCGAACATGATCTTATTCTGCCAGCCAAGATGGTCATCGACCGGAGGGAATAAACTCCACCAGCCAAGTTCGCCAACCAAATACATCCTTTCGGCAAATTTTTCGTTGAAAGCAACATGGGCGTCTGTAAAATCCCGATAACCACGCGACGCGGAATCGAAAGCTCCCATTCTGGTGCGGGCATACCATTGCCCCGGGTATTGCGGCCCATAACAACAATTGAATATCGGCGGTTTTTTCAAGTGCTTAAAAAGTTCATTAATAAATATCATGGCGTGATACCAGGAAAATTCATGGCCATCCAGAATAAACACACCGTCGATCGCATCAAGATAAAAACCGTCAAAATCAAACTCATTGTAAAATTCAGCCGTATTTCGGGCTATTTCGTAAAACAACTCTGAATTTTTTGCCGGCGCCAGATATCCGAAATAAGAATTGAGTTGACGAACCTCGGCGCCTTTCTGATGCTCGGTGGCTTTCGTTCCAAGCACGCCTCTTTCACATTGATCGAAACTGTAAGGACTATTTTTAGTGATGGTCTTAAACCGGATCAATTCATCATCAATCCATAAAATAGGCGATGCCGGTTCATGATAACCAAAAACTTCTTTGACATGCTTCGTAGACTCCGTGACCGTGATGACATCCGACAGGCCATCAAGATTCTGATTCAGGGAGAATATGGCGCAAACATCCAGATCTTTGTGGGGAATAGGTGACAGGTATTGATTGCCGGTTTTTTTATCCCATTCGTCAATAAAAAATGTATAAGAATGCAACATAACCTGGATACCCAGTTCATGATACCGGTTGATGATGGCTTTGAGATCTGAGTCTTGATTGGGGCTGTTGACTTTAAAATCACCTTGACGATATAAGCCGCCCTGGTGCAGATGGACTTGTGTTATACCAAACTGTTTCATGGCGTCAACATAATCATCGACTTCTTCCAAAGAGGATACTCCTCCGATGGTATAAGTCCGCCTCGCGTCCGGACAATCCAGAGCATCAGGCCCGCTATGTGCCGCTTTAGGCATTGCGCCGTCCGGAATCTCTGCGAGCACCTCTTTCATGATGGAATGCAAGGCCGGCTCGGGAGCGCCGATGATGGCGCATTTGGCGCCAGACCAGCCGATATGCGTGAAAGCTTCACCCAATAGAATCCTGTTGCGCCCTGGGTATTCCTGCATCCGCGTGTTCAAGGTCATTCCCATGCACGTCGCAATAAAAGAATGGTCAATGGCATAAGGGATATCAACGTTGATCTGCATGAAGACAATAGAGGTAAAATCTTCACGGTTCACACTGTCCAGGGTAAAAGTCAGATAATGACGATGCTCAACAACACGAATGACTGCTTGATAATCGCCATCGTATTGGACAGTCAGATAAGGCATATCCAGGGTAACCTTCATCGGATAGAACACACAGAGTTTCTGGTCCTGAGCGATGCGTGTTATTTTGCTGAACCAGATATCGTCTGCGGCTAAAATGTTTTTACCAGTTGATTTTATGGTAAATTCCACACTCTTTCCATTAGACGCCAAAATAAAACGCAAATAATCCGTTTCAAAAACGATTCGCTTGCTCATGGGACCTTACCTCGGCTTTTATTCTATTTTAACCGGCCTCATTAATCAGATCGATGATGGTTTTCATCTTTGCAACTTGCCCGGCTTCCAGATAACCGACCTCGATGCTGGTGACGATGCTTTGACCGGCGCCCAGAATTTTCATCATACCGTTTTTACGGGCGTCGGCCAATCCCAAATGCTCCGCGGTAGACGGCAGCACCATGCCAAGGGCGTCCTCGTCACCTGTGCGGGAAATCCAACGCAGCCCCAGCGGCAGTTCTTTTGTCCGGTGAGATACATAGTATGCGCCGCCTTCCGGCAAGATCGCCATGCTATGAGCATAACCCTGACGGTCGGCCAGATATT
This sequence comes from uncultured Oscillospiraceae bacterium, assembly GCA_964427795.1. GTDB lineage: Bacteria > Bacillota > Clostridia > Saccharofermentanales > UBA5734 > JAYFQE01. The sequence goes on from CAYRWC010000045.1 coordinate 4,357, forward strand.
TGATGGTCATAACGATTTCCGGATCGTAAATCTGGCTCTTCTGATCAACAAGATGATGAACGCGCGGATCGCGGTTGATCTGTTCCATATATTGCCGTAAAGCGGCGGCTTTGTCGGCCGGCATTCTTTCCGGTATGGCGATATGGGCATAAACATGGGCGGGATCGGCCGGCGCGCTGTATACCAGCTGCGCTCCGTCGACCGGCAGGAAATTGATGTGGCACAGATACATATACTCCATAGGCGCCGACCGCAGATTGGTCAATTTCATAGAAACCCGCGCCGTTGTCGCGCCGGCATACAGCCGAATCTCCGGTTCGGCGGAGTAATTGGTCTCGAAAGAAACGGTATAGCGGGTTTTGCCGCCGAAAGCCAGGTATTTTCCGTCCTGGTCTTCACCGAGCGCCAGATAAGCCTGGCTGTAAATCCGGTTCGGCAATTCGCCGTGCAGCGGATGGCTGTCCTGTTTAGTCGGCACGCCCATGGCCGTTGCTCCGCAATGAATCAAAAATCCGCCGTAGGTTTTCAGATAATCGTCGGTGGCCACCGGTTCGTCAAAAGCGGTTTTCATGGTCAAATCATGGCCGTCAAAACAGGCCCGCCAGATTTGCTGCCCTTGAAAAGGCAGAACAACCAGCTCGCCCCGGTCGCTTTTCAGCCGCATCCCGCAGACGCCGCTCTTGAAAAGGAATGAGGACGCGTCAAAGCAGCCGGCATGCAGCAAGCTTCTTTCATCTTTATCAAAAAAAGCAGGATAAAGCTCCATTCGTGCAAATTCCATAGTTTTACTCCTCCTCGAGCAATTGATCATGTTTTATCATCCCGGCGGCACCGGAACAAATTACTGATCATTATGCAAAAACGTTACCACAGATAATGCGATTTAACAAGCGAATAACATGAAGATCCTGGCTTTCATCATATATAGCCTGCTTAAAAATGTCAACACGTTCACATTATATATAGTTGGCGAAAAATATTTTGCCGGACTATTGACAATATGTCTAAGACTCTATATGATGATCTTGTAAGAACGTTACCGCAACATTTCCCTTATGATTCGACATTATCCTTCCATCAATCAAAACCTCCGTAAAACGACAAGAACATTCGGTTTCCCGAAAAGTACGTATAAAGGAGAACTCCCATGAGTAGAATTTGCATCCCCGATTACGAGTACCAAGACAGGATCAAAAAAGCCGCAAACCTGGTCGCGAAAAACGGCCTGGATATTTTGCTGGTCAATTCCACGGAATCAGATTATGCCAACGCCCGGTATTTTTCCGGCTACTGGCCTTTGTTTGAACGCGCCGGCGTGGCGATAACGCCGACCGGCAACGCCGGACTGATGGTTGGTCCGGAAAGCGCCAAATACGGCGCCGACGTCAGCCATATCCACAATGTGTTCACCACGCTTTATTACCGCGAATCAGCCAATCCGTCATATCCCGAATTCAAGACCAGCACCTATAAAGAGGTTTTTAGCGCTTTAGGTGTTAAGGGCGATAAAATCCGGATCGGTGTCTGCAGCCTTCTGGATACGACGATGGTTATGTGGAACGGCCTGAAAGAGTGCTATCCCGACGCCGAATTAGTCGACGCTTTCGATATTATGGTTTCGCTGCGCAGTATCAAGTCGGAAAATGAACTGAACTGCTTGCGCGAAGGCTTCCGGATAACCAATCTGGCTATGGACGAGGTCCGGAGAAATCTTCGCCCCGGCGTGACCGAGCTGCAGATGGTCGGCATAGCCCAGCGGGTCATTTATGAGGAAGGCGCCGAATATGAGGGCCTGCCGATGTATGTTTTCAGTGAAAAATCCACCAGCCACGCCATTTCCCGTCCGTCATACCGGGAGATCCTCAAAGGCGATATCGTACAGCTTAATCTGTCCGCCAAGGTCGACGGCTATTCGCCGAGTATCGGTTATCCGGTCTGCGTCGGCAAGCTGACCCCCGAAAAACGCCGGATCGTCGAATTTGGCCTCGAAGCGCACCGCTGGACCGAAAAACAACTGAAGGCCGGCGTTCCCGCCGCCAGCGTTTCGAAAGATTTTTACAAAATGTTCTGCGACCGGGGCTATAAGGACAATTTCGTTTACGGGCCTTGTCACAGCATCGGCATGATCGAAGTCGAAGCCCCTTGGATGGAGAGTTCCTCTGATTTCAATCTGCAGCCCAATATGACCTTCCAGATCGACACCTTCGTTTCCGGCAGCACCTTCGGCATTCGTTGGGAAAAGGGCGTTGTCATAACCAAAGACGGCTGTGAGAGCCTTTGCGCTCCGATCGGCGAAATTTACGAACTGGATTTCTGATCCTGACCGGCCAGGCCGTCCGGCCTGGCCGGATCTCAAATCTTGATCACATGCAGGGACTATAGAACAAGGAGAGATGCTGGCATGAAATTGGAACTTGGTTTTCCCAAGGAACTGGAAGATGCAAAAAAACGCAAGGTACCCTTGGTCATTCCGGTCGGTACGATCGAATATCACGGACCGCATTGCGCTTTAGGCTGCGATACCCAGATCGCCACAGGATTAATCGATCGGCTGGCCGAGGAGAAGGAACTGGTCGTCGCCCCGCCGATTTGGTATGGCGTCGCCAGCTATGCCGTCGCCGGCCCGGAAAAAAATACCGTTACGGTTGACATTGATGTTTTCGAACAATATGTTTATTGCATTTTGAAATCCCTGCTTTACGGCGGATGGAAAAACATCTATCTGCTGATCCATCATCAGTATGAGCAGGAAAACCTCCTGCCGATGACGCTGGCTTGCATGAAAGCCGGAAAAAAGCTGGTTTTCGAATATTTGGAAGAAACGCGCGGCCGGGGCTGGTGGGGCGATAACAACAACGCCGCCTTCTATGCCGAGCTGGAAGAATCGGATAATCCCTGGAGCTGGATTACGGTTTTGCCCTGCATGAGCACGGCGGCGCAGAACGCCACCGGCTACGACCATGCCGGGAAATGGGAAAGCTCCATCCTGAGCGCCGTGTGCCCGGAAGCCGTAATCAAAGAACGTGTTCAAGAAAGCGACGAATGGTTTATTCAAAGCGCCGCCGAATCATCGCCGGAAATCGGCATGAAGATGGTCGATGTATCTCTTGAGTCCCTCAAGGAGAGAATTATCTGACGGAGCGGCAAATGCGACCGATTAAACGAGCGATCCATTTGGATTTTCACACGATGCCCGGTATTTATGACTTTAACCGGGAATGGGATGCCGCGGTTTTCGCCCAGACTTTAGCCGATGCCAAAGTCTGCTATATCAACGCCTTTGCCAAATGCAACCTGGGATTCGCTTATTATCCGACGTCGGTCGGCGTTCCGTATCCGGGTATGAAAGGCGACATGTTCGGCGATTTGCTGCGGGAATGCCATAAGCGGAACATCGGCGTTTCGGCTTATATGAATGTCGGCCTCGACCATGAGCGGGGATCCCGATTCATGGATCAAACCAAGTTGAGCCGTGACGGCGAGGTCATAAGCGGCGATCGCACATCCTATGGCTTCCGCCAGATGTGTTATAAAAATCCCGATTACCGCGCCTACCTTCTGGGAATGGTTCAAGAAATTGCCCGATATGACATTGACGGCTTTTTCGCCGACTGCATGTTCAATTCGCCCTGCTATTGCACGCATTGCCTGGCCGACCGCAAAGCCCGGGGCATGGATCTTTACGATCCGGAAACCGCCGTGGAGCACGCCAAGCTGGTTTGGCTCGAATTTTCCGAAGCCTGCAAAGAAATCATCGGTCCCGACCGCTATCTGATCCTCAATAATCTGCCTTATCATCGCGGACGCAACCTGCATACGCATGCCGAAGTGGAATGCCTGCCGGGCGGCGGCTGGAGTTATGATTATTTTTGGCCTCACGCGGTTTATAATCGGACTTACATGAAAAAAGTCGTTTACATGACCGGCCGTTTTCAGGCGAGCTGGGGTGATTTCGGCGGATTCAAGCCGAAAGCTTCTTTGGAAAACGATTATTACGACGCTTTATGTACCGGTACCGAAGTAATGGTCGGCGACCACATGCATCCGGCCCGCAATCTGGAACCGGATGTCTACCGGACGATCGGCCAGATGAACGCCTGGATCGAACAGCTGGAACCCTGGACCGAGCGGTCGGTTCCGGTGGCGGAAATCGCCGCCGTGACAGATACCGAAGGCTGGCTTTCCACGACCTATTACGGGTTGTCGCGCATGCTCTGCGAATTGAAACAGTGCTTTGAAATCATCCATACCGACGCCGACTTCTCACGATACAAATTATTGATTCTCCCCGATCATTTGACATCGACACCCGAACTGGCTGAAAAACTCGATCGCTATTTAAAAGAGGGCGGCCGCGTTCTGTCGACAGGCACCGCCGGACTGACGCCGGAGCGGGACGGATTCATCCTGCCGCAATGGAACTTCGATTTTGATACCGTAGACAACAGCCGTACCGGTTATTATCACCTGAACCGGCCGGACGATCCGAAAGTCTATGATATGGATTACAGCATGTACGGTGAAGAAGGCGTCTTGTTCCGGACCCGGGCCGGCGGATCGGTTCTGGCCGAATCGGTCAAAGCTTATTTTGAACGATCTTGGGACGGTTTTCACGGCTATTTCTATACGCCGCCGGAAAAGAAAACCGGTTGTGCGGCCGCCGCGATATCCGGACTGGTCGGCCATATCGCTTTCGATATCTTCAAAGCCTATTTTGTCAGCGCTTCATACGCGCATAAAGCTTTAGTCCGTCAATGCCTGGCACAATTGCTGCCGGAGCCTTTTCTGAAAACCGAATGCATTCCTTCAACGGCACGGGTTACGGCCGCCCGGAATGATTCCGATCTGCTTATTCATATCAAAGTGACTCATCCGGAGGTGCGTGGCAAAACCGATGCCATAGAAGAGCATGGTTACATGAAAGCGGGCGCGTCCGTTTGTGCCCGCGGCGATTACAGTCAGGGTTATACGGTACCGGACCGGAAACCCATTGAAATTCATCAGGAGCCGGACGGGCGTTATACCCGGATCATTTTGCCGGCTATCGAGGGATACCGTTTGATTGCCCTGAATCATTGATTCGTTTGTAAACTATTTTTTTTCTACTTAAAGCAGCTAAAAGATACAATCGAACATCATTTAAAGTGAGGTGTCCGTTCATGAGACCGATGAAACGTGCGGTGCATATTGATTTTCACACGATGCCCGGTATTTATGACTTTAACCGAGAATGGGATCCGGCAGTATTCGCCCAAACCCTGAAAGACGCTCATGTCGAGTATATCAACGCTTTTGCCCGCTGCAATATCGGTTTCGCTTATTATCCGACTAAAATCGGCATACCCTATCCGGGCATGAAGGGCGATATGTTCGGCGACTTGCTGCGGGAATGCCATAAACGGGATATCGGCGTCAGCGCTTATATCAACGCCGGTCTGGATCACGAACAATCCGTCAGGCATATGGGCTGGCTTCGTCTGGACAAAGAAGGACGGGTTATCCGGGGCGACCGGACGGCCAATTTCTTCCGGACGCTGTGCTACAACAATCCCGATTATCGTGCCTATCATTTCGGTATGCTCAAAGAGATCTGCGCTTACGATGTTGACGGCCTGTTCTTCGATTGCATGTGCGTCGAACCCTGCTATTGCTATCATTGCCAGAAAAAGATGATCGCGCGCGGCATTGATCCGAACGACGCGGCGGCCAACATCAAATTCCAGGAAGAAAGCATGATCGAGTTTGCCCAGGAATCCAGACGCATCATCGGGGAAGGCAAGTATTTATATTTAAACGGCATGCATTTTGTAAAGGTCCAAAACATGGACACCCATATTGAAATCGAATGCCTGCCCAGCGGCTGGGGTTACGATTTCTTCTGGCCGGCTGTGTCTTATGCCCGCAACGTCCAGGACAAGGTCTTATATATGACCGGACGTTTCCAGAAGAGCTGGGCCGATTTCGGCGGCTTCAAAACAAAGGAATCGCTGGAATATGACTATTTTGACGCTTTAAGCGCCGGCGTCGGCGTTTCGGTCGGCGATCACATGCATCCGGCAAAAAATCTTGAGCCGGACGTATACCGGGTCGTCGGCGAATTGAATGAAATGATCATGGCGTATGAACCTTATACCGATAAAGCGCGTTTTATCGCCGATATCGGCGTGCTGGTCAACGCTGAGATGGTGCTGAACCCGGACATCTTCAACGGCGGCGCCATACTTCCGGAAAACTACAGCGGTCTGGCCCGCATGTTCGGCGAACTGCGCCAAAGCTATGACATCGTCAACGAAAATATGCGGCTTGATCGATACAAAGTACTGGTTCTGCCCGATGAATTGCGCATGAATGATACTTTGAAAAACAAGCTGGCCGACTATCTGAAAAACGGCGGCAAGATTTTGTCGACCGGAACCGCGGGCCTCAATGCGGAGCAAACCGGATTTGCCCTGCCGGACTGGGATTTTGAGTTTGACGGAATCGACGGCAGCAACGCTTCTTATTTCCATCTGAATGATTTGGACGACCCGCGCCTGTCGGATATGGATACCTGTATGTACAGTAAATCCGGCGTTCTGTTTAAAGCCGAGCATGTAATTGCCAGATATATAAAAGCTTATTTCAACCGCCATTGGGACGGATTCCACGGATATTTCTACACGCCGCCGGAGCGCGCGACCTGTCATGCCGCCGCCGCGGTCAACGCCGCCGGAAACGTCTGCCAGATTTCTTTCGAAGTCTTTAAATCATATAATCAAGCCGCTCCTTATCCGCATAAAGCTTTGGTAGCCCAATGTCTGAAAAAGCTTTTGCCGTCGCCTCTGCTTAAAACCGAAAATCTGCCGTCCACAGCCAGAGTAACGCTGACCGGCTGCAGCGAATATGTGCTGCTGCATACCAAAGTGACGTTCCCGGAAGTCCGCGGGCAGATGGATATCATCGAAGAACACACGGTTCAGCCGGCCGGCGCCGTCGTATATGTGCTGGGTTCCTACAAACAGGCCTGCACCCTGCCCGACCTGAAGGCGGTTGCGATTGAGGCGGCGGCAGACGGCTATACCAAGGTCACCCTGCCGGAAATCACCGGATACAAGATGATTAAACTGGATCGTTGAACTGGGAGGAGCTTATTGCATGGAAAAAAATTATGAATTCCGAAAAAGACTTTTAGAAGTCCATCAGAAAGGCCGGCGCGATGACTCGCTGCAGCCCGGCGGCGATGAATTGGTCGTCACTTCTGAGTCGGATATCATAATCCCGGCCGGCGCAGGCCGGATTCTTCTTCGCGCGGCGCGCGATCTGCAGGATTATCTGTTTACGTCGATGGGGCTGTCGGTGCGGATCATTCCGGCCGGCGACATATGTGCCGCCGCCGTCACCGATGATGCGGCGGGGAAAATTATTTACATGACCCGTGACAAACGGCCCGACCTGCCTTTGCTCGACGGCGACGGTCCCCGGGGTTTTCGTGTCGATTGCTCCGACCGGGTCGTCATAACCGGTTACGATGAAGCGGGTGCCATGCAAGGCGGCTTTTACCTTGAGGACCTGATGAATTTCCGTAAGGCGCCGTTCCTGAAAAAAGATGTTTTCGGACGCCGCCCGCTCTTTTCGCCCCGCATGATCCACTCAGGCTACGGCCTGGACAATTTCCCGGATCAGCATATCGCGGCTATTGCCCACGCGGGCATGGATGCCATTCTGGTTTTTGTCAAAGCCGTCGACACAACGCCGTACGGATATATGGACTTTAACGAAATTTGCTGGCGCGCGGCGGAATACGGCGTCGACGTTTATGCTTACAGTTATCTGGTCAGCAAGATGCATCCGGAAGATCCCGCCGCGGCCGCGTATTATGACAAACTTTA
>CAYRWC010000046.1:0-12186 GCA_964427795.1 uncultured Oscillospiraceae bacterium
CGGTTTTGTTATATTATATTATATTTTGCTATATACCTATGTATGGATCATTAATGGCCTTTCAAGACTACAATTTAACAAAAGGCGTTTTTGGCAGCGCGTGGGTCGGTTTAAAACATTTCAGCAATTACATCAATGGCCCATATTTTGCCAGAACACTGCGTAATACGCTGGTGCTGAACATTTATTCCTTGTGCTTTGTTTTTCCAGCTCCCATCATATATGCTTTGCTCCTCAATGAAATATATCCCGCAAGATATAAAAAAGTGGTTCAAACCATATCTTATCTGCCGTACTTTATATCGATGGTCGTTGTGACGGGGATCATTAAAGATTTTACATCTTCTCACGGGGTGATTACGTACTTGTATCAAATGATAAATCGAAACAGCAACGCTATGAATCTGATGATTAAGCCTGAGTTGTTCAGATCGATTTATATCATTTCTGAGATATGGCAATTTGTTGGTTTTAATTCTATTATCTATATCTGCGCTTTAAGCGGCATCAATCCCGAGCTATACGAGGCGGCGACCATTGACGGCGCAAGCCGTTGGAAAAGAATGATCCATATTACGCTATCCGGAATAAAACCGACGATCATCATATTATTTATCATACAATTGGGCAGCATCATGAATGTCGGTTTCGACAAGGTGTTCCTGCTTTATAATCAGTCCATTTATGAAACCTCGGATGTCATAGCGACATATGTCTACAGACAGGGATTAATTCAAGGCGATTACAGTTATGCGGCGGCGGTCGGGATTTTTAATACGACTGTTAATTTCATCATATTAATTTCAGCAAACGCGCTGAGCCGCAAGGTGAATAAAATCAGTCTTTTCTGATAAAGGGGATAAAAATGGTTTCCGAAAGATCATTGGCTGAAAAAATATTTGATTTATGCAATATCGTATGGATGTTTCTTCTATCAATTTTGTTTGTTTACCCTTTATACTATTGCTTTGTCGCTTCCATCAGCAATCCCGAGCAATTGGCGGCAACACCCGGACTGATCATTTGGCCGGCTGGTTTTAGCATACAAGCCTATGAAAGCGTGTTTCATAACCGGATGATGCTCAGAGGACTTTTAAATTCAATATTCTATGTTGTAGCGGGTACCGCGGTGAATATTCTTATGACGTCATTTGCCGCTTATGTGCTTTCCAGAAAAGGTTTTTATTGGAAAAGGTTCATTTTTATCGTTATATTAATAACAATGTACTTCAGCGGGGGATTGATACCGACTTTTATTCTTGTTAAGGGCCTGCATTTAACGGAGACACCTTGGGCTATGATCATACCGGGTGCCATCAATACTTTCTATATGATCATCATGCGGACGTATTTCCTAAGCATACCGGTCAGCATGGAGGAATCGGCTGTCATCGATGGGGCAAATGATTTTCAGATACTCTTTAAAATAGTATTCCCGCTGGCCATGCCGGTTGTTGCGGTCATGATCATTTATTATGGCGTCGGCCATTGGAACAGCTGGTTCAACGCAATGATATATTTGATAAAAAATAAGGAGTGGCAGCCTTTACAACTGATATTGAGGGACATACTCAACTTGAATAATACACAAAGCCTGACTAATCTGAGCGATACTTTGGCCGCGCAAAGGCTCGGCAGGCTGATCCGGTACGCGCTGATCATGGTTACTGTTACGCCTATTATTTTAATCTATCCCTTCATGCAGAAGCATTTTGTCAAAGGTGTCATGTTAGGTTCCATAAAAGAATAAGCGCCCGTGATCGACGAATGGGTCCCTGAGTATGGTATGACACAGGAGGATGCATGCCCGGCGATTCTTGCGGCCGCGTATTGACCTGCGGTCTGTGACTCGGTTATGATGCTTATATAGTAAAGACGCAGTAATTTGCTGCCAGACCTTTGAGAAGAAAACAAAAGGGAATAAATAAAGATGAAAGTAACATTAATCGGTTTGGGAGCGATGGGCGCCTTTTTCGCGCCGAAGCTCGATGCTTATTTAGGGAAGGATCGTTTCAGAGTTCTGGCGGCGGGCAGCCGTAAAGAAAAAATCGAGTCGCGTGGCGTGACCCTCAACGGCGTCACGCATTATTTTACCGTCATAACGCCGGAAATAGTCGGTGACCCGGCGGATTTGGTGATCATGGCGGTTAAAGGGATGAATCTGGAACAAGCCGTCAAGGATATCCGGAATCAAGTGGGTCCGGACACCCAGATCCTTGGCGTGATGAACGGCGTCGACAGCGAAAAGCAAATCGCGGCAGCTTATGGATGGGATCATGTTTTGTATGCTTATATGAGAGTATCCATCGTCATGCAAGATGGTGTGGCAAATTATAATCCCGATGTGGGGAAGGTACATTTCGGCGAATCAAAAAACGAGACGATATCGTCAAGAGTCGGCCGGATCAAAGCATTGTTCGATGCCTGCGGGATCGGGTACAATATCGATAAGGATATGATCAGGGGCATGTGGTTCAAGTTTATGTGCAATATCGGCGAGAACATGACCTGCGCGCTGCTGGGGATACCTTTCGGCGCTTTTCAGGTAAGCAGCCATTCGAATCTGATTCGGCGCCAGGCTATGCTGGAAGTCGTTGCGATCGCCAATCGGCTCGGTATCGACTTGGGACAGGCGGATATAGAACGACAGGAAGAGACCATCCGAGCCTTGCCCTTTAAGAATAAACCTTCAACGCTGCAGGATTTGGAAAACGGCCGGATGACGGAAATTGAACTGTTTGCCGGCAAGGTGGTCAGTCTCGGCGAGGAATTGAATATCGCCACACCTCTGAATTGGGTATTTTATCATGGAATAAAAGTTCTCGAAGAAAAGAATTGCGGGATGTTTATAGCCAAGTGACAAGGAAAGCCGCCGATAGGCTCGGGCCGGGACCGGCACTTGATTGATGACGTGTCTGTTGGGAGGAAAATAAATGCCGACAAGTGCTCTTGAGCTTTTCGATCAACTGACCGCGCGTTGGTTCAGCCGGGCAATCGGCGTCCCGACTGCGGTGCAAGAGGCTGCCTGGCCGGCTATCGCGGCCGGCGGTGATACGCTTGTCTCCGCGCCGACGGGCACCGGCAAAACGCTGTCGGCCTTTCTGGTGTTCATTGACCGGCTGAAGGCGCAAGCCCGTGAAGGGACATTGAAAAATGAGCTTTATTTGATCTATATCTCGCCGCTGAAATCACTGGCGGGCGATATCCGCGAAAACCTGCGCCGCCCGCTGGACGGCATTTCCGAAGAAGAACGCAAAAGCGGCGGCGCGGGATTTTTGCCGGCGTCGCTGAATATCGCGATCCGGACCGGCGACACGCCGCAAAATGAACGCCGCAAGATGATCAAGACGCCGCCGCATATCTTGATAACGACACCTGAATCTTTATACCTGATGTTGACAAGCCTATCGGGTCAATCGATTCTGCGAACAGCCCGCTGGATCATTGTCGATGAGCTTCATGCGTTGATCGACACAAAACGCGGCGCTCATCTGATGCTTTCCATAGCCCGGCTGGACAAGCTGTGCCCCGAACCGCTGCAGCGTATCGGACTTTCCGCGACGATTGAGCCGTTGGATATAGCCGCCGAGTATCTGTCGCCTGACCCGGTGACGATCGTCGCACCGAAAATGCAGAAGGCGGTTCAACTGGTGGTGACGAGTCCTTTAAGCGGGAAAAGGATTGTCCAAAAGGATTCCGTCTGGCAGGAGCTTGCGGAAAGTATTTTTGAGCATTGTCAAGGGACCCGCAGCGTCATCGCTTTTGTCGAGGGGCGCGCTTATGCCGAAAAACTCGCTTATTATGTCAACCAGGTCGCCGGCGGCGAATTTGCCCGGACGCATCACGGCAGTCTGTCCAAAGAACAGCGTTTTGAAGTTGAGCGCGCGCTGCGAAGCGGAAGCCTGCGGCTGCTGTGCGCTACTTCATCGATGGAGCTGGGCATTGACGTAGGCGATATCGATCAGGTTTTTCAAATCGGCTGTCCGCGTTCCATATCCAGCACGATGCAGCGTCTGGGCCGCGCGGGGCATAACCCGGGACGCGTCAGCGTTATGCATATCTTTCCGCGCGCGGCATCTGAAGGCCTTTATAGCGGCTTGGCGGCGGAGGTGGTGCGCAGCGGCGGTATTGAGCACTCGCATCCGCCGCGGTTGTGTCTGGACGTCCTGGCACAGCACCTGGTATCCATGGCTGTCGGCGACGGTTATGATGTCGGCGAAATCATGGCGCTGCTGCCGCGCGCCTATCCGTTCCGGGAAGTGACACCGGAGGATGTCCGCGGCGTTTTGCGCATGCTGGCGGGTGATTACGAACATAAACGCGATGTTCCGGTCCGCCCGCGGATTATCTACGACCGCATCCATGACCATGTCGCCGGCGATCCTTACAGCCGGATGCTGGCCATCTCGGCCGGCGGAACGATTCCGGACAAGGGCTTGTATGCCGTCCGGACGGATAAGGGCGTCAAACTCGGCGAACTGGACGAGGAATACGTCTTTGAGGCGCGCGTGGGCGATAAGTTTTTGCTGGGATCTTTTGCCTGGCAGATTTCCGGTATTTTGAAAGATACCGTCGTCGTCGAGCCTTCATCGCCCAACGGCGCCCGGCCGCCTTTCTGGAAAGGCGAAATCAGAGGCCGCCGGATACAAACAGGACTGGCTTATGGCGCGATACTGCGGAAATTGGGCAGCGCGCATGATGCCGGCACGCTCCTGCAGGAATTGAACCGGCTTGGCCTTGACGACACGGCTGCTGAAAGCGCGCAGGATTTTCTGAAACGCCAGATAATCGCCACCGGGCTGCTGCCGGATGACCGTACGATCCTGGCCGAACACTTTTGCGACGAAACGGGCAATCATCAGCTGATGGTCCACTCCGTGTTCGGGCGTCCGGTCAACGAGCCGCTGGCCATGCTGGCAGCCGAAACGGCTAAGAGGCAGACCAATACGGATATCAGCTATGTTGTCGACGACGACGGATTCCTGTTGTTTCCTTATGGTGATTGTTCTCTGCCCGAAGGTATTTTACAAGCGATACCGACGGATACGGCGGAAAAAGTTTTGGCGGCGCTGCTGCCGGCGACGCCGCTGTTCAATATGACCTTTCGGTACAACGCCGGCCGCGCGCTGATGATGGGCGTACGGAAAACCGGACGTCAGCCGTTGTGGATTCAACGTTTACGCAGCGCGGAGATGCTGGATTCGTTGATCAGAGAAAAAAATCATCCGCTGATCCGCGAGACCAGGCGGGAATGTCTGGAAGATATCTGGGATTTGCCGGATGCCGGACTCATATTGGATCAAATACATTCCGGGGCGATCCAGGTGCGCGAATTATTTCTCGACATGCCATCGCCGATGTCCCTGCCGCTTCGTCAGCAGACGGAAGCGGCCATGATGTATGATTATGCGCCGACGACATCCGGCATTCATCGGGCCGCAGAGGCGGAACTCAGTCAAGCCCAGATGATCGCTCCGGCTCCCGAACAGCTGGCGCGGGTTTCGGAACGGGCGCGGCTGCCCGAAAATGAAGACCAGCTGCATACCCTGCTGATGATCGAAGGCGATTTAACGGCCGGCGAACTGGATGTTCCGGTCGAATGGCTCGAAAAACTGGCGCGGCAGGAACAGGCCAAATATATCGAACCGGGATTGTGGATCGCTGCCGAACAGGATGATGAATACGCCGCGGCGCTGATCGGCGGCCAAACCGAAGCGCGCCTGCATCTTGTCCGGCGCCTGCTGCGTTATCGCGGCGCCCAAACGCCGGATCAGGTCGGCGAACGCTATTTGTGGCCGGAGCAATCGGCGGCGGAATTGCTGACGGCCTTATGCCGGCAGGGATCGGCGGTGGAAAACGACGGGATCTACTATCATGCGGAGCTTTATGACCGCGCCAGGCGGGAAACGGTAAAAAACCGCCGCCGGCAGGTCAAAACGCTGCCGCCGGAACGATATGCCGCTTTGCTGGCCGGCCGTGTCCGGATTGCGGCTCCGCCTGAAGAAAAACTTGATCTGGCGTTAAGAATGCTCTGCGATTGGCCATGCGCGCCGGAAATATGGGAGAATGCGCTTTTGCCGGTGCGTGTGACCGGTTATCGTCCGGAAATGCTTGACTCGCTTCTGGCGCAAGGCAATCTGTTCTGGCATATAAATCCTGGCGCCGGACTGAGTTTCCATCTTTACGAGGATATTGACTGGGACATGGATCCTTCAACAACCGGCGCCGCACTGGAAGACCGGGAAAAAATCATCTATGAAGCGCTGCTGAAACGCGGCGCCAGCTTTATGCACCGGCTTGCCGATTTGCTGGACGGCGCCGCGCCGTATGACATTCTGTGGCAGCTGGCGGAAAAGGGCTTGGTTTATGCGGACAGCTTTATACCGGTCCGCCAGTGGCTGAAAAAGGAGAAGATTGCGGGCAGCCCGGTTAAGCAACGGGTCAAGGCGCGTGTTAAGGCGCTGACGGGCGGCCGCTGGGAACTGTCGCGCCCGTTGAAGGATTTATCTCCGGAACAACAGCTGGAGCGGTTGTTCGACCGTGCGGTCGTCCTGAGCCGGGAAACCGTGCAGGGCATGTCCTGGGCGGCGGCACTGAATGTTTTGCGGGTCTGGGAATATACCGGCCGCGTCAGACGCGGATATTTCATCAGCGGACTTTCCGGTGTCCAGTTTATCCGGGAAAAAGATTATGCAGGAACGATGTTATCCCTGGAACAGCCGCGCGACCAGATCATCTGCCTGCCGGCTGTCGATCCGGCTCAGCCATGGGGCAAATACCTGCCGCACATGCCGGAACGGTCGTTCCTTAATGTTCCGGGCACGGTGGTCGCGCTGCGGACCGGTGTGCCGGCCGCCGTTTTTGAACGTCACGGAAAGACACTGCGTGTTTTCGATGATGCCGCTCTGCCGGAGATACTGCATGTCATAGCTTATGATTACTCTGAGCGGCGCATTTATCCGGCGCAAAACCGGCTGGCGGTCAGGCAATATCCGCCGGATGCCGCCGGCGCGCTGGAAGACGCCGGTTTTATCCGCGAAATGCAGGATTATGTGCTTTATCGGGAATACCGATAATCAACCGGCCGGTTGTATCCGACGGACGGCAGTTATTTCAGCAATTCGTGAAGGAATTTTTTATAGTTGTTGATATAGGCTTTCATGAATTGATATTGCTCGGTGTCTTCATAATCGGTTTTTTGCATGCCGCGCTCATTGATCTGATAAATAGAAGCCTGAGGATAAGACATAATGATCGGCGAATGTGTGGCGATGATAAACTGCGAATCACAGCCGACCAATTCATGCATTCTGGCGATGAAAGCCAGCTGCCTTTCAGATGAAAGCGCGGCTTCCGGTTCGTCCAGAATATAGAGTCCTTTGCCGCCGAAACGATTGAAAAACAAGGCTAAAAAGGATTCGCCGTGAGATTGCTCATGCAATGATCTGCCGCCATAAGAATCGATAATTCTTCTGGACGCTGCCGGCAAGGCGTCCATCGCCTCAATATTGGTCGCGACATTAAAAAAGCTTTCCGCGCGGAGAAAAAAGCCGTCTCTGGGATGACGTGCGGTTCGGTTCAGCTTGATGTGCCGGTAAAGGTCAGATGAGGAATTTCTGGTTGCAAACGAAAAATTAATGGAACCGCCTTCGGCGTTAAATCCGTATGCCAGGGCGATCGCTTCGATGAGCGTCGATTTGCCCGACCCGTTTTCGCCGACGATAAAGGTGACCCGGTCGTCCAGCGGCAGCCGGGTTATCCCCCTGAGGGCGGGAAGATTGTAAGGATATTGTAGTGATTTTGTTTGGTCGTCAAGATCAAAGATGATATCGGATATGTATCCTCTTTTTTTATAATCGTTCACGGCAATCCCCATTCTGATGTATTTGCCGGCGCATCAGGCCTCGTCCGGCATCACCGGCGTCCGGCCGGATTCATCCGCTTTCCAAATACTCATTTATAGTCTATTATAAAGGATCGGCACACGTATTGGCCACCGACGGCGATCAGGCCGGCGCGGATGATACGGCCGGCCATATTCTGGAATGAAGCAGAGCTGTGCCTTGACATTTTATTTTCCAGATGAATAGAATAGGATAGGAAAAATGAGAGGTGGTAGCTATTGAAAAAGAACATGCAAACGCCAAGAAGAACGCCGGCAAGGATTCCTGCCAGGAAGAAAAAACATCGGCTGCCTCTCGTTTTGGTTGTTATCGCGCTGTTGTTGGTGGCGACGGCATCATATTTGGCTTTAACCAACTCGCTGATCAATCATAGCGTCGTTATTGAAGCAGGATCGGACGTGCCTGCCGCGGCGGCATTCCTGAAAAACAACTCATTTTCCGGCGAGTATGTGACCGACGTATCGGGTATCAATACGGCGGTTGCCGGCAAATATGATCTGCAGATTAAAGTTAACGGAAGGATATACAAAGTCTCTCTGGAAATTGTCGATACGACTCCGCCGACCGCCAAACCGGTCAATCAGGAGATCTGGCAAAATGAAACATTGACGGCAGCCCAGTTTGTATCTGATCCTGCCGATATATCGGAACTGACTTATTCTTACAAGAATCAGCCGGATTTTTCAAAACCGGGCCGGCAGGACGTCACGGTCATTCTGACCGACGCATACGGCAATACCTCGGAAGTCACGGCTTCCCTGAATGTCCTTGCCGATACCGAAGCGCCCGTGATATCCGGCGCGGCCGATCAAAGCATCTTTATCGGCGATACCATATCTTACCGAAAAGACGTAACGGTCACCGATAACCATGATGCCGATGTTCAGCTGAGTATTGACAACAGCGCGGTTAATCTTGCCGCCGCCGGGACATATCCCGTCGTTTATTCGGCGATCGACAAGGCGGGCAACAAATCGGAAGTAACCGTTAAAATCACCGTTGCCGCTAAGCCCGACGGCTATATTTCGGAAGAAGAGCTGAATGTGCTGGTCGATCAGATCCTCGGCGAGATTATCAAACCCGGGATGAGCGATCTGGACAAGATATCCGAAATATTTTATTGGATAGCCGGTCATATCGATTATACGGGCCACTCCGATAAATCGGACTGGATCAAGGGCGCTTATACGGGCATTACCAAAGGAACCGGGGATTGTTTCAATTACTTTGCCACCGCGAAAGCTCTTCTGACGCGGGCCGGTTTTGAATGCATCCCCATAGAACGGGTGGCCAATGCCAAAACCAGACATTACTGGAACCTGGTGAAATATAACGGCCAGTATTATCATTTTGACCCGCTGCCCAATCTGGCAAAATACCATTATGTCTGCCTGCTGCGGACCGATGCCGAAGTAGCCGCGTATACGGCGGATAATCATCCCTTATTCTATGAATACGATCATGCCGGTATTCCGGCTTCGGCAACCGAACCTCTGGATATCGAACGAAAGGTTATTTATGGATAAAGCTGATCGGATGAAATTAGGTGTTATCGGCGGACTGGGACCGTTGGCTACAGCGGCTTTTTTGGAAAAGGTCGTTAAGATGACCGATGCTTCCGGCGATCAGGAGCATCTGGACATGATCATCTATAATTTTCCGTCGATTCCCGACCGCACCAGTTACATTCTGGGGCGCAGCAAAGACAATCCGGTCATCCCCATGATTGAAATCGGCCAGAAGCTGATCGGCCAGGGTGTTGATTATCTGGTGATTCCCTGCATCACCGCGCATTATTTTTATCCGGAATTGGCGGAAGCGCTTGACAAGCCGATCATCAATATCCTGGAACAGACGGCTTTGCACCTCAAGGCATGTGGAGTCGGGACCGCGGGCATAGCCGCGACAGACGGAACGCTGGCCAGCCGTATTTTTCAAAAAGCGCTGGAAGATCAGCATATAAAAAGCGTCGTCCCCTCGGAAAAGATGCAGAAGCTTGTCATGGAACTGGTTTATGATGAAATAAAAGCCGGCCGGCCGGTCGATTTGGACAAATTCGCTGAAATATCCGCCGACCTGAGAAAGAACGGCGCCGAGGCGATTATCCTGGGTTGTACGGAGTTGTCTCTGGTCAAGCGGGATTACCCGATAGGGGCGGGATATCTTGACGCGATGGATGTCTTGGCCCAGGCTTCCGTGCTGGCCTGCCGCCGCCCGCTGAAAAAACAATATGCTCGTCTGATTACCTGAGCGTCTGGAGAGACTCATGCAAAACAACATTCTGGAATATCTTGAAAAAACTGTTCAGCGCGTGCCCGATAAATGCGCGTTTTCCAACGGCAAGGATAGTCTGACCTTTAAGGATGTCTACGACGCCGGCCGGGCGATCGGGTCGTTTATGGCCGACGCGGGCATTTATAAACAACCGGTCGTCGTCTTTATGAACAAACACCCGCGGACCATCGCCGCTTTTTTGGGGGTCGTTTACGGGGGCGATTTTTATGTGCCGATCGATGAAGAAATGCCCATGTTCCGGATCGAGCTTATTTTCAAAAATCTGAAGCCGGGAGCGGTAATCTGCGATGAATCGACCAGAAACGTCATGCAGAAACTGGCTTACGGCGGCCCGATCTATATGTATGACGATCTGATAAAGATGCCGGCCGATGCCTTGGCTCTCGACAACATCCGTGAAAATCAGATCGATACGGATCCTGTGTATATTGTTTTTACATCCGGGTCCACCGGCATACCCAAAGGGGTTGTCGCTTGCCACCGTTCGGTTCTGGATTATATCGAGGCTTTTTCCGATGTTCTGAAAATTGATGATAACACGGTCTTCGGGATGCAGGTTCCTCTTTATTTTGACGCCTGTCTGAAGGAAATTTACCCAACTTTAAAATTCGGTTCGACAACCTATATCATACCAAAGAGCTTATTCATGTTTCCGATCAAGCTGGTTGAATACATGAATGAATACAAAATCAACACGATCTGCTGGGTTGTTTCTGCCTTGACCATGATTTCGGCTTTCGGCACCTTCAATAAAATAATCCCCGATTGTCTGCGGACTGTCGCTTTCGGCAGCGAAGTGCTGCCGATCAAGCAGCTCAATCTCTGGCGGAACGCTTTGCCCGCCGCGCAATTCATCAATTTATACGGCCCGACGGAAGCTACGGGGATGAGCTGTTATTATCTCGTTGACCGCGAATTCGGCGAAGGCGAAGTCATACCGATCGGACGGCCTTTTAAAAACACGGCAATCATGCTGCTGGACGCCGATCAAAAAATCCCTCAATCCGGCGATACCGGCGAAATCTGCATCCGCGGCACGGCGTTGACGCTGGGTTATTACAAGGCTTTCGACAAAACAAATGAAGTCTTCGTACAAAATCCGCTGAACGATACTTATCCGGAGCTGATATACCGCACCGGCGATCTGGGTAAATACAACGAGCGCGGCGAGCTGGTTTTTGTTTCCCGCAAAGACTACCAGATCAAGCACATGGGACATCGCATCGAATTGGGCGAGATCGAAGTCAATGTCAACATGATCGACGGCATAAAAATAGCCTGCTGTGTTTATGATAAAGAAACCGAAAAAATCGTGTTATACTATGTCGGTGATATCGAACCCAGGGAAGTCATGGCCTATATGAAAAGCAGACTGCCCCGGTATATGCTGCCGAACCTGATCGAACCATTGGAACAGATGCCGCTGACCAGCAATGCTAAAATTGACCGGGTTTATTTGAAAGAATATACAAGCCAAAAAAATAAGGAGAAGCACAATGGATAAATTATTGACTATCTTGCAGGATCTGCATCCGGATATCGATTTTGAAACCCGCAAGGATCTGATCGACGGCTGCATTCTCGATTCGTTTGATATTGTGACGTTGATATCGGAAATCGACCATGAGTTTGATGTCCAGATTCCGGCCGAAGAAATCATGCCGGATAACTTTAATTCTGCCGCCGCCCTTTACACCTTGATAACACGACTTGCCGATGACTGATACGGAGGAATGCCGTGCTATTTACTTCTTATAATTTTATAGCTTTCATACTCGCGCTTTTTATCATCTACTATCTCATCCCCAAGAAATTGCAGTGGATGCTGCTTCTTGGCGCGAGTTATGTGTTTTACTTCCTGGCTGGTCCGCAGTACCTGATTTATATATCGGTTACCACGGTTTCCACCGTTTTCGCCGGCCGGATTATCAGCAGATTGACGCACGATCAGGCAGCTTATCTCGACCTGCATAAAACGGAATTGACC
>CAYRWC010000047.1:0-11767 GCA_964427795.1 uncultured Oscillospiraceae bacterium
ATAACGGCCGTGCAGATCAAGAAGCGTCTGGTGGTCGCCCCGCTCGATGATCGAGCCTTGTTCCAGAACCATGATCGCCCGCGCGTTGCGGACAGTCGACAGACGATGGGCGATAACCAGCGTTGTCCGGCCGTTCATCAGCTGATCCATACCCTTTTCGATCAGTTTCTCCGTGCGGGTGTCGATCGAGCTGGTCGCCTCGTCGAGAATCAGAACCGGCGGGTCGGCTACGGCCGCGCGGGCAATTGAAATCAACTGACGCTGACCTTGCGAGAGATTTGTCCCGTCCGGCTGGAGCACCGTATCATAACCTTGCGGCAAACGGCTGATGAAGGTGTCGGCATTGGCGATCCGGGCCGCTCTGACGATTTCTTCATCGCTGGCGTCCAATTTGCCGTATCGGATATTCTCCCGGATGGTGCCCTGAAACAGATGGACATCCTGCAGAACCATCCCCAGCGTCCGGCGCAAATCGGTTTTACGGATTTGGTCGATCGGTATGCCGTCATAGGTTATCTCTCCGGCGCCAATCTCGTAGAAACGGTTGATCAGATTCGTGATGGTCGTCTTGCCCGCTCCGGTCGAGCCGACAAAAGCGATCTTCTGACCGGGTTTAGCAAAAAGCGAAATGCCTTTAAGCACAGTTTTTTCCGGAATGTAGCCAAAAGTCACGTCGCGGAAACGCACATCGCCTAACACGGGAATCAGACGGTGCGGTTCTCCATCCGCCGTGGCGGGGACCTTCCAGGCCCAGATCGGCAAACCGGCAGCCGCGGCGGCTCCGTCGGCAATCTGGACCGGCCCGCCGGACCGGTCGGACTCTTTCAGATCATCAGACGCTATTTCCCGCAGTATTCCGTTTGCATCGGCTGCCGCGCGCGTTAGCGTCACGGTTCCGCCGTCGATTTCGGCCGGCTGGTCGATCAGGTTGAAAATCCGTTCCGCGCCGGCCAGCGCTGATAACAGACCGTTGAATAAGTTGGCCAGCTGGGTGATCGGCATGGAAAACGATCGCGTATATTGCAGGAAAGCAGCAATCGAACCGATGTCCAGCCGGCCCTGAATCGTCATGATGGCGCCGATCATGGCGGTCAAAGCATAATGGACATAAGACAGATTGCCCATAATCGGCATCAAAATGCCGGCAAAGGTTTGCGCCTGTGTCGATGCCTGGCGCAGCGCTTCGTTGCGCCGGCGAAAATTGTCGACAGACTGCTCTTCATAATTAAAAACCTTGACGACTTTCTGACCGATCATCATTTCCTCAATCAGGCTGTTCAAGTCGCCGAGCGCCTGCTGTTGACTGCGAAAATAGCGTGAACTGCGTTTGCCGACCAGCTTGATGATCTGTAGCATGACGATCAGAATAATTACTGCGAAAATCGTCAGAAACGGGCTCAGAACGAGCATCATGATGAATGTGCCGGTTACGCTGATCGCTGAAGAAACCAGCTGCGATAAGCTCTGTTCCAGCGCCATATAAACGGTGTCCACATCATTGGTGAACCGGCTCATCAATTCGCCGTGGGTTTTGCTGTCGAAATAGCGCAGGGGCAGATCCTGAACATGACTGAACATGTCGTTGCGGATCCGCAGGGTACTTTGCTGGGCGACGGTAACCATCATCAGGCTGCTTAAATAAGCCGATATCGTGCCCGCCAGGTAGATCGCGCCCATCTGCAGCAACCCGACGGCCAGCTGTCCGAGCGACGCGCCGTTTGTCAGTCCGTTTATCAGCGGTTTTAAAAACCAGGTGCCGATGATGCCGGCCAGTGAACTGATCAGGATCAGAACGGCGGCTATAATCAAGTTCATCTGGAATCCGGCCAAATAGGAGAAGAGGCGGCGCAAGACTTTGCCGACATCTTGCGGTTTTTCCCCTTTGCCCATTCTGGGACCCGGCGGGCCGTTATGATCGCGCCGTACGGCTTTCAGGCGTTCCCAATCCTGACTCATCCGGCCAACACCCCCTCCTGCTGGGACAGATAAACATCCCGGTATATTTCATTATCACGCATCAATTCATCATGACTGCCGATGCCGTTGATCCGGCCGTCGTCCATGACGAGAATCCGGTCGGCCTGCTGGACGGAGCTGATCCGCTGGGCAATGATCAGCTTTGTGACGCCTTCCATTTGGGTACGGAGGCTCTCTCGCAGTTTAGCGTCGGTTGCCATGTCGACGGCGCTGGTTGAATCGTCCAGAATCAAGACGCGCGGTTTTTTCAAAAGGGCGCGGGCGATGCACAGGCGCTGTTTCTGGCCGCCGGATAAATTAACGCCGCCTTGTCCGAGCTCGGTGTCCAGTCCGGCCGGCAAGGATTCGATAAAATCGGCAATCTGGGCGATCCGGCAGACGGCCGTCGCTTCTTCATCATCGGCGGCGGCGTCGCCCCAGCGCAGGTTGTCGCGGATACTGCCGCTGAACAACGTATTATTTTGCAGGACAACCGCCACCGCGTCACGCAGCGCCTTGATCGGATAATCGCGGACATCGCGGCCGCCGACCAGAACCTGTCCCGCCGTAACGTCATACAGGCGCGGAATCAATTGAACCAAGCTGGTTTTAGCCGATCCGGTCGCGCCGATAATGCCGATGGTCTCGCCGCTTTCTATCCGTAAATTGATATCGGCCAGCGTGTCGCGCGTCGTCCCTTCGGCATACCGGAAGGCCACCTGACGGAATTCGATCGAGCCGTCGGCAACAAGGTTCTCCGCGGCGTGCCGATCCCGATCATCCTGGCCGGCAGCGGAAATAGTTTCAGCCGCGGCGGCCGGGTTGTCCCGGATGTCCGGCTCGGCTTGCATAACCTCCAGAACACGATCCGCCGATGCTTTAGCCCGGGTAAACATTAAAAAGACCATTGACAGCATCATCATCGATATCAGAATTTGATTAACATAAGTGATGAAGCTGATCAATTCGCCGGTCTGCAGCTGCCCGGCCGTGATCATGATGCCGCCGAACCAGAGGATCGCGATGATGCAGGCATACATGATCAGCTGCATGATCGGCTGGTTAAGGATGACCAGACGTACGGCGCGGCGGGCGGCCAACGTCAATTCGTCGTTGGCGCGGCGGAACTTGCCCTTTTCCTCATCAGCCCGGACAAAAGCCTTGACGACGCGGATATTGATCAGGTTTTCCTGAACCGAGGTGTTCAGAAAATCAATTCGCTCCTGCAGTTTTTTAAAACGCGGATGCGCCCGGGTCATGATGATAGCCAGAGCGATGCCCAGGAGAGGGCCGGCGATTAAAAAAACCAACGCCAGACGGTTGTTGATGCGCAAAGCCATGATCAAGGCCAACACCATCATGAAGGGCGCGCGGAAAAGCAGCCGCAAAGCCATCATCATCGTTTGCTGCAGATTGTTGATATCGCTGGTCAGCCGGGTAATCAGCGACGGGATGCTGAAATGGTCAAGATTGGCAAATGAGAAAGTCTGGATTTTTTCAAAGAGGCCCTGGCGGATTTCAGCGCCGAATCCTTGCGACGCCACGGCGGCCAGCCGGTTGCTGAGCGCGCCGAAGGACAAAGCCAGAAGCGCCAGTCCGATCATCAACAAGCCGGTTTTGACAATGAAGGAGACATCTTGGTTCGTGATGCCGATATCGACAATCCGCGACATAAGGACAGGCATCAGGATATCGCCGACGACTTCCAGTATCACTACAATCGGACATAAGGCCGCCGGTAAACGGTATTTTTTTATATAAGGTGATAATTCAGCAATCATGTTTCACACCTTCGGCATTACCAAGATTTGTTTCGATCCGCAGTAAGAAATCCCGAAACTGTTCCAGCTCAAGCGGGCTGAAATCGCCGAACATCCTGGCGTCAAGCTCCGCCAGCTTCTGATGGCAGCGGGTAACCGCCTGTCTGCCTTTCGGCGTCAGGCAAATTTTATTGCAGCGCAAATCCTTGTTGTTGACATCCTTATCGAGAAAGCCGGCTTTCTGCAGCCGCTTCAGAGACATGGCCATTGAAGCCGGCGTGATCTGCAGCCGTTCCGCCAGCTCTTTTTGTGTCGCGCCGGTCATTTCGTCAATCGTAAATAAAATACGCGGCTGGCCGAAATGCAGACCGTAGCCTGCCAGAACCTCCTGCATCAGCGCTCCGTGCAAATGATGAACATCCTTGATTTTCCATACCATACGGGTTTGTATGCTGAATTCCGGTTTCATATTCTCCTCCCGTCGTCATGATCAGACTCCCGTCCGGGCTTCGGAACGCCTCGGCGCAGGTACCCTTTCATTAATCAGCCGGTTGATCATCAACCGGCTGATTAAACAGAAACAAGAATAATCAAATCATCAATACTTGTCAAGATGCGATGAAACGCCAGCTGATGGAAAGGATCGCCACATTGACCAGACCATGTAAAAGCCAGACGCCCAGAACATGGCGGTCCCGGTCGATAAACCGGTCCAGGATCATGCCGGCGCCGGCCAGGGCGCTCAGGCATAAAACCAGCAGGAACGGCGAAAACCAATTCTGGAAAATGGCCAGATGATAAAGCGCAAAAAGGATCCCGGAAAAAAAGTAAGCCAAGACCGGATAACCGCGGTCCTTGAGTTCAAGAAAGCAAAAGCCTCGGAAAAACAGCTCTTCACCCAACGCGTTGACCAGAGGGATGTATATCATGGCTTTCATCATTTGCTCTTGGTTAGTATGGGTTCGTGTCTTTATTTCGTCCATAACCGACGAAATTTTGAAGAAGGCGCATATCGGCTCAACCAGCAGGTTGAGCAGAATCAGGATCAAAACGCCGGCGCCGGCCAGAATAAGCAGCCGCCGCCAGGGCGGCCGGGCTGGAAAAACCCGCCGTACAATATCCTGCCGGCGCAAGCGGCCGCTTGTCAGCCAATAGATGATCGGAAATCCGATGAACAAACTCATTTTCACCCAGGATTTAGCGGTGTAATCCCACTGCAGAATCCGGGCGACGTAGAAAAACACGGCGCAGGAAATAACGCAGCCGGCCATAAGCAGCCAGGGAATACGGGGTTTCCCGGCGCTGCAGTTCATGAAAGCCGTCCGGAATTCACGGCGGGACACGGATCGGATTTATTGAAAAAGCCGCTGATATAATGATGGTAATATCCCGACGGGTCACGGCGAAGCAGGCGGCAAGACCAGATTCCCACCAGCAGGGCGCCGGCCAGGCCGGCGATCAGGTCGCCCATCGTATCGATCAATCCATGGGCAATGCCTTGCTTCCAGGCTTGCATGTTGCTCTGGAACAACCGGTCGCAAGTAAATTCATAAATTTCCCAGACAAAACAGCACAGAAGAGAAAAACAGACCGCAAACAAGCTGATGAAAATCGGCAGTATCGTCAGTTCACTGCGTTGCTGTATATTAATCAGATAAAACACAACCAGTCCGATGACACAGAAAATCATGCCATACAATAAATGTTGTGATTTATCGAACCATACGGTTCTCTTATAAAGAGAGAAGTAACGGCCCAAAAAAACGCTGGTAAACGCCAGCAGCGAAACGGCTATCTGCATGCCCGGCGGATTACGGAAGCCAAAGCGCCTGGCCAGCCGGCTTCTGCGGCTGTTCAGACCAAATTGGATCCAACAGTAAATCAAGCCGCTGACCAGACCGGCCGCCGCTTCGAAGTAAATCCTGAGATAAAGGCAGATCAAGGCTCCGCCGCCAATCAGCAAAGCAATCAACCAAGCGCCGGTTTTCGCTGCTAGATCCAATCTGATTCGGACATTGGATATCGCCATATTGTTCTCTCCGTCGTTTCACCATTTGAGAAAAGTCGTGATATTCATCTATGATAAAGAGTGATCAAGCCCCTGTCAATATGGAAGCGTGACGATTCATGACGGTTACGGATTGCGTCATTTGCTTCTACCGTTTATAATCAGTTCATAAGAATCATTCATGAAAGCTTGTTTTGTTTTTTCAGAATTGAATTGGGTCAACAACGGAGGAGGCATCTTATGAAATGCTCGAACTGTGGCGTGGAAATGCCGGATGGCAGCGTTTTCTGCACAAATTGCGGCAATAAGGTCCCGGCAGTCTGTCCGCAATGCGGCACACCAATCAAACCCGGTGCGATTTTCTGCCTGAATTGCGGTAAAAACCTGACCGCCACCCAGCCGGCGCAGCAGCAAGCGCCCTACCAACCGCCGCAGCAGCCGACGGCGGCACCTTATCAACCGCCGCAGCAGCAAACGGCGGCGCCCTACCAACAGCCCCGGCAACAAACGGCAGCGCCCTATCAACAGCCTTATGTGCAGCAAGTTTATGCACCTGGTTATGGCCAGCCGATTCCTCCGGCCGCAGCAAAACCAAAGCGCAAGGGTTGGCTGATTGCCTTGGTGATTATCCTGGTTCTGGCCATTGCGGGTACAGCCACATTCTTTTTAGCCGGTAAACAAATCAAGCGTTTGATACTCGGGCCCAAAGCTTCCTATCTGGCCATTGAAGGCCAGGCGCTCAAACAGGACGCGACCGACCTGGTCGATGATCTGGTTCAACTGAGCGGGCAAAATAAAGCCGGCAAGGGCGGCAGTTCGATCGAACTCAACCTGGATCTCAATGAAGACAAGCTGGGACTCGATCCGACGACCGCCGCCGCCCTGGAAAACATCACATTCGACACGACCTTTATCTACAACCGGGAATCGGGCGATCCGCGTTATTACGCCAACGTCGATCTGAAAGCCAAGGATGAAAAACTCCTGACCCTTCAAGCATTTATCGAGCAAGATAAAGTGGTTGTCGGCCTGCCCGGCATACTCAATCAATACATCGTCGCCCAGGGCGACGAATTAAGCCAGATTCTCGGCATGACCGGCGCCGATACCACATCGGCCGATTCCTCTCTGGCCGCGCTCAAACAAATTTTTTCCATGGATATGAACATCGACCAGCCGGAACTGCAGAAATCACTGCATAAATTGATCGACATCGTCCTGGCCCATATCGACGACGCCGCCTATCAGGGCGGGCAAACGCTCAAAGCCGGCGATGTATCGGCTCAGTACGATCTTTATACCATAACGCTCAGCAGTAAAAACGCCCGGAAAATGATGCTGGAACTCTGTAAAGCCATGCAGGACGACGAGCAGATTTACAATCTGGCCGGCCTGATATACGAAGCGTCCAGTTTGTCCGGTACAGCATCCGCCGAGGGCGCCGCCGCTTCGGGCGCGTTGACCTTGGACGCATACCAGGCGTCTCTGGATCAGATGATTCAGGAGTTTTCAGCCGAAGAAACGGAAGGCAGCGGTTTCACGATCGTGCAGAAGCTTTATGTCGACGGCAACGATCAGATCTTCGGCCGCGATATCGTCATTACCGGTGAATCCGGCGAGGAGATGGGACATTTTGTATACAGCCATCCCGTAGCCGGCGAAAAAGAATCGCTGGTCATCTCCTATGAATCCGGTACCGACTCCGCATCGTTCGAATCCTCCTTTACCAATAAAAACGGCAAGAAAACCGGCACCGCGGTTCTGAGTTCCGGCGGCAGTCCGGTTTTATCCCTGAACTTTACCGACCTGATGCAAAAAACATTCGGCAGCCGCGACTACCTGCTGGGCAGTCTCGAACTGACGACCAGCAGCAGCGGCAGCGCCGCGCTGCCAGGCGCCATAACGTATAATGGCCGGGAAGAGAACGGCCGGCTTTGGATGGATCTGGGGCTTGCCGACTACGGTTCGCTGAAAATCGGCTATCAGGAGCTGGCTGCCGGCGCCGCCGCCATCCCCTCCTATAATGCCGACAATCTGGTCAGCGCGTCTGATTCGGAAGCTTTGCAGGGCTTGATGACGGAAGACGTCATGGCTCAGCTCAGTGAAATTATGACCAAACTGGGGCTTTCGCCTTCGGCTGCTCAGTAACGGATATGTTGATTGTTGAAAACCTGCATAAAGCTTATAAAAGAGAGCCCGTCCTGCGCGGGGTCTCTTTTACTGTTCAGCCGGCTCATGTTCTCGGGATCTGCGGCAGCAACGGCGCCGGGAAAACCACGCTGATCAGCATCATCGCCTCTATATTGCCGCCCGATCAAGGCTCGCTGTCCCTAATGGGCATTCCGATCGCCCAAACCGGTTCTTATCGGGCTCAGATCGGTTATGTCCCTCAGAATATTGCTCTTTCACCCCGGCTGACCGTTCAGCAAAACCTGGATTTCTGGGCGGCTATCCGCGGTTATAAAGGCCAGGCGATGAAAGATCGGGTTGAGGAGGCAGCTATACAGGCCAATGTTACGGCTTTCCTGAAAAAACCGCTTGGCCGCTGTTCCGGCGGTATGGCACGGCGGGCCAATCTGGCGGCCGGCCTGATCGGACGGCCGCATTTAATCCTCCTCGACGAGCCGACAGCCGGTATCGACGAGGAAAACCGCGATCTGATCATGAGCACCATTCTCACCCTAAAACAAAGCGGCTGCATTATTTTAATGGTCAACCATTATTATCAGGAACTGGCGATGGTCTGCGACCGGATTATCACCTTGAAAAAAGGCCTTGTTGCCGAAGAAGGCGCCCATGCTTTTTAGGCTTTGCCGGTTTTATGCCCGCGACAGCCTGAGCAGCCGGACCTGGGCTTTTTTTGCCGTCATGCTGCTGTTGACCGGTTTTCTGCTTTGGGGCATGCCGTCCTACCGGAGCAATTCCGCTAAGGTTTTTACGCCGGTCCGCCTGTCGGTTGTCGACGAAGACGAGAGCTTTATCTCTCAGACTTTAATCGACCAATTCGCCGGTCTCAGCATGGTCGACGCCGTTTATGTGGAAACACTACCGGAAGCGCGCCGGCGGCTGGCCGATAACGAAATACTCCTGATCCTGGTCTTTCCGGCTGATTTTTATGAGCAAAGCATGCAGGGCGTAGAACGGTCGCCGCTTACGGTTTATCTGAATGAACGCATGCCGGCCGAGACGGCTTTATTTACCCGCCTCCTGAATAACGCTGCCGGCAGCGTTGTGGCCATCCAGTCGTCTTTTTATGCCTATCAGGACATAATGCGGCCGCTGATCGTCGATGATCAAGCTTATCTGAAGGCGCTGGATGTTTCCTTTACCAATCTGGCCTTCCAGCTTCTGGGACGGAAATCCATTGTAAATGTCGATGCCGGCAGTTCGTTCAATACGGTTCACCATGTCGTCAGCTCGATGGTTTGTCTTCTGGCGATGATGACCGGGCTGCTGGTTCTGATGCAAGTCCAGCAGGAACGGCGCAGCGGCCTGCATGAACGCCTGATGATCGCCAATGTTTCCTGGTGGCGGCTGATGCTCGCTAAGCAGCTGGCCGGCCTGATCTGGCTGGGAGCCGGTTTTATACCGCTTTTTGCCGGCTTGTTTCTTTATTTTCCGAAAATCAACCGGCCGGCAGCCATTTTAGCAGTCCTGGCCCTTTATTGGATAACGGCTTTAATCTGCCAGATACTCGGTTATCTTGGAAAGCCGGGCGAAACCATGCTTTTGGCCGCTTGGCTTGGTTTGCTGGCTTTATTACTTCTAGGCGGCTGCATTTACCCCCGGCTTCTTTTGCCGGACTTTCTTCAGATCGCAGGCCTGGCTTCTCCGGCTCACTGGGCTTATCTGGCTCTTGACGCGGCGCTTTCCGGCCGGCTTCTGTCGCCGGCTATACCGGCGGCCGGGCTGCTGATGGTTTTGGTTTTTACCCTGGCTGTCTGGTTTTGCAGCTCAAAAACAACTTCCGGACAGTAAGGATCGGTGCGGTTATGATGCGCTTTTGGATATTATTAAAATTGAAGCTCTACGATCTGCTGGCTATGCGGCAGCTGCTTTTCATTCTGCTTCTCCTGCCGCCGCTGCTCGGTTTGGTCGCCGGCACGGCTAACCTGGCCAACCGTCAGCCCAACATCATCCGGCTGGCCGTCGTCGATCTCGAACAAAACGAAGCCAGCCGGACCTTGATCGACGCTCTGCGCGCCAACGGCTGGTCGGTCCAGGTAACCAATGCCGATGAAGGCGGGCGCTTGCTGCTGCGGCAAGCCGTCGACGGACAGATCACCATTGAATCCGGGTATGGCAGCACATTGAAGGACTTGAAACAAACCCGTCTGAGCTATACGCCGGCTGAAGGATCCCTGGCGACGACCCTGATCCGCGAAGCTGTCGCCGCCGCAGTATTGCCGGAATACAGCCGACAATCCCTGCTGGCGCAGATTGAAGCGCAATATGACAATCTGAACCAGGATCCGCCGGATGATCTCCAATCCCAGTTTGCCGGCAAAGCAGCGTACTACGCAGTCCACCAGGCGCGTCTCGACGTCACTTATGTCGGCTCTGCCGCGGCTGTGCCGTCTCTGACCTATGTGGTTTCCGATTACTCTATGGAGGTTTTTTTCCTGTCTATTTACGCCGTTCTCGGTCCGCTGGCGCTGGCCGGCCATGACCTGCGCCGTCGTCTTGCCGCGACGCGGTCAGGCCTGCTGCTGGATTATGTTGTATCCATTATTGCGTTGTGCTGTTTAGGCCTCCTGCAGATTATCCTTTATTCTCTGGCTATGCGCGGTCTGATGCAGATGCCGGTTAACGCGGCCGATCTGGCCATGCTGGCCGTTTTTCTGTTCTTAATGCTTGGCTTCGGCCAGCTTTTATCGCTGCTGCATCCCAGTCTGCGCCTCTACATCAGTTTATTGATTCTGTTGCTGACCTCGATCGGCGGCGGCTGCTTTTTTCAATTATCCGGCAAGCTCATTGCGTCAATCGGCCAATATCTGCCTCAAGGCTGGATTTTAAGCTATCTTAAAGGATATCCGGTTCTACCGGTTTATGTTCCGTTATGCCTCGCCGGCATACTGCTCACACTTGGTTATGGTCTGCAAAAACGGCGTGTCAGTCGCGATTGAGCAGTTGAACACACTGGTGCTTGCCGACCCAGAGAATGACTTTCTTATCCGGCATGGACAGGCGAAAATCGCGGACGATCCGGTCATCCAGCCGAACGCCGCCCTGCTGGATCAAACGGCGCGCCTCACTATTGTTATAAGCCATTTGCAGACGAACCATGACCCGCACAAGATCCAGATTTCCCTCCCCGTCAAAATCATCCGCCTGAAGCTGGTAGGTCCGCACTTGCTCAGGAACGCTGCGTTCGCGGTATAACCGGCAAAAGTTATGTTCTGCTTCGGCTGCCGCGGCGCCGCCATGATATTGGGTTACAATCATCCGGGCCAGCGCTAGTTTTACGTCCCGCGGATTGACCGACGGATCGGCCAGCTTATTCTTCACAGCCGCCAGATCCGAGGGATGAATGTCGGTCGCCAGTTCGTAATAGCGGATAATCAATGAATCCGGCACCTTCATGGTCTTGGCGAACATGATATCCGGCATATCCAGTATGCCGATCGTATTCCCCAGGCTTTTGCTCATCTTTTCCACGCCGTCCAGCCCCTCGAGAATCGGCATAAAGACGGCGGTCTGAGCCGGCTGCCCGTAAGCTTTCTGCAGCGTGCGGCCCATAAGGATGTTAAAGGTCTGGTCGGTGCCGCCCAGCTCGATGTCTGTTTGTAAATGGATCGAGTCGTATCCCTGCATCAGAGGATAGAAAAATTCATGAAGGCCGATGGGTTGTTGCCTGGCCTGACGGCTGGCAAAATCGTCCCGTTCCAGAAGCCGGGCTACGGTAACCTGTCCGGCCAGTTTAATAACGGCGGCAAAATCAAGACCGGACAGCCATTCGCTGTTGTAATGAATCCAGGTTCTGTCGGGATCGAGAATCCGGAAAACCTGCTCGCGATATGTGGCCGCATGAAATTCGACTTCC
>CAYRWC010000048.1:0-11689 GCA_964427795.1 uncultured Oscillospiraceae bacterium
ATAATTCCTTGCGTTGTTCTCCAACAAATTTGGCAGCGGCGGCAGTTCTTTCAACTCCGGGAACCGTCTTTGCAATGCCGTTTTTATCAAATGGTCGGCCATATCCGGGTTTTTTGGCAAGAAGCTTCCGTGTGAATAGGTGCAATACACGTTTTTATAAATCGCACCTTCGGTGTGATCTTCCCCGTTATTGCCTCCGCCCTTGACTGTTGTGGCCAACGGTTTTACCGACGGGCCAAGGCATGTCCGTCCGGAATGATTCTCAAATCCGACCAGCGTCGGATCCAATCCCTGCTCCTCTAAAAATGTACTGTGGTAGATTGTATCTCCAATCATACGCCGGCTTTGTCCGACAGTCCAGATATCCATCGCGCCCAGGCACTCGATTCTGCTGCCGTCCTGTTCTTCATAGTATCGGCCCATCAATTGATATCCGCCGCAGATGCATAGAAAGACCAGGCCGTCTTCGACAGCCTGCCTGATGGCGGGCCCTTTCTTGTCCAAAAGATCCCGGTGCAGCAGATTCTGTTCGTAATCCTGTCCGCCGCCAAGAAAAACGAGATCGCAATCTTCGGCCTGGAACGGCTGATCCAGGCTTACCGCCGTTATTGAGCACTCAATACCGCGCCATTGGCATCGCCGTTGCAGCGCCAGCAGATTGCCGCGGTCGCCGTATAAATTGAGCAGGTCCGGATATAAATGAACAATACGCAAATCCATGATCGTCCCTCCGTTCCCGTCAGCGCCAAAACGCGCGCAGCTGATAGCGTTTGGCCAAATCGGCGCGCAAATCCAGCATAGCCGTGTAATTCGGCAGCAGATAAAGGCAGCGGTTGTCCGGACAGGCATCCAGCAGGCGATCAAACAGACTGAGATGATCCGGATCGGTCAGCAATTCGTCCGGCGTCTTGCCGGCATAATACAAACGCAAAGCCAAATCGTGGCAGCGCACACCCGAAACGCCGATCCGGCCCTCCGGCATATGGTGTTCAAACTGGACATCCCAAATCCAGGAAACATCCCGGCCGTCAGGATCGTTGGCATTGAGCAGCATCATGACGCCGCCCAGGTCGGACGCCCGGGCTACAAAATCAAGCGCCCGATCCATACCGACCGGATTTTTCACCAGTATCAGGCAAACCTCGCGCGCGCCGATCGAAAATCGTTCCATGCGGCCGAAAGCGGCGGCTGAGTTTTGCAGCGCGGCGACTGAAGCCCGGAAGGGCAGGCCGGCGGCCAGAACCGCCAATAAAGCCGCCGCCGCATTATACCCATTGTGGATGCCGGGTATCGGCACGTCAACGGAACATTGTTCTTCGCCCCAGGTGAATAACAACGGCAGACTGCGTGCCGGTTGTCCGTCGGAACAAAAAACCAGGTTCGGTTCGGGCCGGCTGTAACCGCACCCGGGGCAGTAAAAATCGCCCAGATGCCCGTAAGCCATGCCTTTATACTGATACCGGGCGCCGCAAAAAGAACAATATTGAGATTCCAGCGTGACATCGGCCGACCGCGGCAGCATGGCCGACTTATCCATGCCGAAATAAAACGTTTCTTCCTGCCTGTCCCGCCCTAACGAAGCGCACAGGGAATCATCGGCGCAGAGTACGGCTTTGGCTTTACAGGCGGCAAGTCCTTTGGCAATCAAGTCGCGCGTATGCTGCAGTTCGCCGAAACGATCGAGCTGGTCGCGGAAAAAATTGGTGACGACGCAAACCGAAGGATTGAGTGAGGCGGCCAATTTGCCGAAAAACGCTTCATCGATTTCAAAAACCAGCGCTACAGCCTGATCTTTTCCCCGGCGCAGGTCTTTCAGATGGTCAAGCAGAGTCGTCGTCAATCCCGAATCCAGGTTGGCGCCGGACGGATTGGTGATAACGGCGTATTGATTTTGTCTAAGGATCGTGCAGAGCATGCGGACGGTCGTCGTTTTGCCATTGGTTCCGGTAACCAGGAAAACTTCACGGTCAGCCGTCAACTGCGCCAATAAAAGCGGATCCAGACCTAATGCCAATTTGCCGGGCAGCGCGGTGGCGCCGCGGCCTATCGCGCGCAAAGCAAAACTGGTCAGGCGGCCGGCCGCGATAGCCAGTCCGGCCCGCAGGCGCTGCGGCCGGCTCAACGGCTGCCTGATCAGGCATCTATTCATGGATTTCGTTCTGCCTCGTCTGCATCATCGCCAAAAAGTCGTCGAAAAGATACTCCGAATCATGCGGACCCGGAGCGCCTTCCGGATGGTACTGAACGCTGATGACCGGCCTGGACCGGTAACGCAGCCCTTCGACCGAATCGTCATTCAGATGGCGGTGGCTGATCTCGGCAACCGCCGGATCGATCGACTCGTCGATAACCACATAACCATGATTTTGCGACGTGATATAGACCCGGTCGGCAAACAGATCTTTGACCGGATGATTCACGCCGCGGTGGCCGTATTTCAGTTTGCGTGTATGGGCGCCCGTAGCCAGTGCCAGCAGCTGATGGCCGAGGCAGATCGCCAGCATCGGGATGCCGGATTCATATAATCGCCTGACCGAAGGCAATATCTCCCGGCAGTCAACCGGATCGCCAGGGCCGTTGGACAGCATGATGCCGTCCGGTTTGGCCGCCAAAATAACTTCAGCCGGCGTATTCCAGGGATATACCGTCACTTCGCAGCCTCTGCTGGTCAGATTCCAGATAATATTTTGTTTCAATCCAAAATCCAGCAGAGCCACCTGAAAGCGTTTGGCGACGGCAGGATTTATATTATGCGGCAAGCCGGTCAAGATATCGGACGGCCGTTTAACGCCCGCCGGCCGATGGATCCGCCCTTCGGCGCCTGCCGGATAGATTTGGGTCTGCCGGCGGCTGACCCGCGCGACCGGTCGATCGTTGACGTAAGTTTTGATCCGCTTCAGGCAGTCCGCCAGATCAAAATCCGGACCGCCGGTGATCATGCCGTTCATCGTGCCCTTTTCACGCAAGCGCAAGGTCACGGCACGGGTGTCGATCCCCTTGATGCCCGGAATACCGAAGCGGGCCAGATAAGCATCCAGATCCTCGGCATCGCGTTCATCGTGGACAACGTGGGTCAGATCGCGGACGATCATCGCCTCAACCCAGGGGCGCACGGATTCACCATGTTCGCTGAAAATGCCGTAATTGCCGATTATCGGCGAGCACATAACCACGCCTTGGCCGGCGTAGGACGCATCGGTTAAAAGTTCCAGATATCCGGTCAGACCGGTATTGAAGACCATTTCGCTAATAACTTCGCCAGGCGCGCCGAAACGTTCGCCGGGGAACAGACTGCCGTCTTCCAGGATGAGAAATGCTTGCATGATCGAATCCTCCAATGCCGGTTTTCAAAAAAGACGCATCTGCCTGAAGCGCGGCAGATGCGTCCCGATATCAGATCCAGGCAAATCAGTTTACCATATTTCACCAAGATCCTGCAAGAAGTTCCGGGCTATGCGTTCAGCCCCGGCCTATTCGGCCTATTCGAGCTGCAGCAGAACCGGCTCGGCCGCAACCCGCCCGTTACCCAAGTCATAATAGCAGTAAAAGCTGCCGGTCGCCTGGAAGCTGCTGATCAGCCCGATATCACGGCCTATTTTCTCCATAGTTCCGGTTTGCGGCCGATAACGGTATATCGATCCATGATGATCTTTTACCGGCTGCCAGTCGGTATTCAGTGTTTGCCCGGTTTCTGACGATTGTTCCTGATCAAATTCCGTCTGTGCGTATTTATCGGTGGCAATCAGAACATCCGGCCCGGCCAGGGCAAACCATTGAATCGCCGGCGCGTTTGTTTTCGACAGATCGATCTGACGCAAGTCCCGGCCGTCAACGCCAACCGACCAGAGTTCGGCCGCTTCACAGGCGATGCCGACGCCGTCGGTAAAAGTCTTTTCAAAGGTGAAATAGACTCTGTCATTTAAAATTTCGGCTTCTTCAAGATTTCCTTCATAAAGATAAGTCGATTGCAAAGAGCGCAGGTCCAAAGCCATCAGCCGGTCATGCCCGTTGTCCGAGAAAATATAAAGCGCCGTATTTTCATCAGCCGACGCAAAGGATATGCCGCGCTTACTTTCATCAGTAAAAAGCAGCCGGTTTTCACCTGTTTTGCGGTCGACCCAGGTAAAATCGTCGCAATTGTTTTTGTGAAAAAGCATGACATTCACATCAATATAATCCAATGTCAAGACTTGATCGGACGTCCAAACAGCCGGACGATTGAAGCGGCCGACCTGATATCGGCAGATCGATTTCCCTTTGGCGTAATAGATGGCAGATCCGTCGGTCAGCGCAAATTCGGCAGGCAGATTGGTGATTTCTTCCAGCCGGCCTTGTTCTTGCCAATGCAGAAGCAGGCCGTCCCGCCGCATGACATAAGTCTGGCCGTTGACTTCCAATAAAGAACCATAACAATCCGGCTGATATGACTCGCCGACCCGAAAATAATGCGTAAACAGAAGCCAGGCGATAATCAGCAGCAGCGCGGCGGTGACCGTCCATCCGACAACCCGTCTTATCCGTCGATTTCTCAGATGAGTACTCTTTTCCGGCGGCGGAGCGTATTCTTCGTCATTCATCGAAATGCCTCCTGTTCGTCTTTATCAATAAAACAATATTTACTTGTATCGCTCCAATTAAATTTATAGTTCGAAAAATAAATTATAAAATAAATTTAATAATTATAAATATAATAAATGCCATTGTGTCGTTTGTCAAGTTGTTTTATTATTTTATTATATTATTCTTGTAAATATTACCAATAAAAAGCCGAATGTTGCTCATTGTATTCATTTTTTGTTTTTTATTGCAAGTATGGCGCAAATGAAAAAGCCGCTCGAAAGCAGCCTCTTTCATTTGAATATTAATTTATCTCAATAACGCATTTATTTTAGACTTAGTCGAAGTAATCGCCGCATTTATATGTATTATATTGTTTTTTAATCTTTAGAATAATAGAGCCGTCTTCTTGAATATCTTCCGAAATCAATTTATATTTGGTGTGATTTTTATCCATTTGCAGTTTGTAGTCCTTCAGTCCTTTTTGTGCTAGCAATACAGCTTCATCGTGACCGACGTCATCTTTCAACTGGAAATGAATCGTCTGTTCCAAACATGCATATAAAATACGTTTCATATCATCGCCTTCCTTTCGCATTCAAATTTATCATTTTATAAATATTATTTCAAATGCAAATTCTCTTTAAAAAAGAAGTTTGGCGATTGTGCGCATCATGAACCGAATCCCTATTGTGCAAAATAACAGGCTGTTATTTCCGGTTCTCGTCATGAAAACCAATGTTTCAATCAGTCGGACTACTATTAATATATTATGTTACCTATAGTTTATATGACTGAGCTATATTAACCGGCAATATAATCAGCCGGACAGCATCGACCTAAAAAGGTCCATCCTGTCAAGAGGATTGTCGAAAGATGATTCTGCTCAGTATTCGATACCTTCGCGCGCCAGAATACCGCGTTCATACGGATGCTTCACGCAGCGGATTTCCGATATATAATCAGCCATAGCCAGTAAATTTTGCGTCGGACGGCGCCCGGTTAAAACGACTTCCAGAGCCGGCGGTTTTTCTTGTAAAAAGGCGAGGACTTCTTCCTCCGGCAGCAAGCCTGTTTCGATCGCGCCTAAAACCTCGTCCAACACCAGCAAGTCAAGAGCTCCATCTGCGGCCAGTCGGACTGCTTGATGAAAATAATCGAGATGCAGCAGATATGTTGCTTCTTTCTCGGCGTCGTTCATGGCAACAGAAAATTTACCGGTTACCTGGCCGGCCAGAATCCGAACCTCCGGCAGGCGGCGTAAAGATACAAGTTCGCCGGATCGGCCGTCCTTAAGGAATTGAACCAGTAAAATACGGCGGTTATGTCCGGCCGCCCGGGCAATCAAGCCAATCGCCGCCGTTGTCTTGCCTTTTCCCTCTCCGTAATAAAGATGGATCAATCCTGTTTGCCGCATCGGCTGTATGTTCACGAATACCCTCCTGTTATAATCCGGCTCTTCGATCTGCCGTGCGGCCTTATGCCGCGCCGCATCCTGCGGCTTCCGGCACCTGCTTTCAATGGGATGAACAGATCAGGTGTGGCGGCGAATAAATGAAGCAATTTTATCCAGAGCCGCACGGGATTCGGGAACCAGTTCATTTAAGGATTGCCAGACATGCCACATGCCGTCAAAAATATCCAGTTCCACATCGACCCGGCTGTGCTTCGCTTTATTCGCCAAAGTTATGACTTCGCCCAAGAGCAGTTCTTCGGCAGCTACTTGAAGCAGCAGGGGTGGATAATCGGTAAAATCGCCGAACAACGGCGACATGCATGCCACGGTCCGGTCTTGGCCGGCAGCATACAGATCGGCAGCCAGATCCAAAAAATCGGCTGTCACCATAATATCCTTTCCGTTATTGGCTTGTACGGTTATGTTGTCAAGCGTCAGATCACACCAGGGTGAAAGTCCGATAATCGCGCCGGGCAGCGGCAAGCCGGCTTGTTTTAAGGCAAAGACGGATGCCAGGGCCAAACCGCCGCCGGCCGATTCGCCGGCTAAAACAATCTGTTTGGCCTGATACTTCAAACGAAGCAAATGTTCATAAGCGTTCACCACATCCTGCGACGCGGCCGGATAGGGATGCTCGGGCGCCAGGCGATAATCCAGGCTGGCCAGCGCCCGGTTGCAGCAGCGGGCCAGATCAGAGGCGCTGTTGCGGCTATATAGGACTGAACCGCCGATATATCCCCCGCCATGTAAATAAAGGATCGCGCGATCAGCCGGCGCGTCTGCCGGTTTGATCCAGGTGGCCGGGCGCCCGCCCAATTCACCGTCTTCGATCCGGCAATCACCGGGAACCAGGCTGCCGATTTCCACCGGCAATTCGCGCCTGTAACAAGCCACCTTCTCCGCCGGGGTATTTGCCTGACGGATCGCCTGATTGATTTTCTCCATGCGAACTTTGATCAGGCCATGCAGCATGACAGCCGGTATACTGGGCAAACAAACCACATCCTTCCCATCCTGCCGGATAATGAACCAGCTTCTTTAATCATAACCGGATTTTCACCTGCTGACCAGATCGATTAGAAATATTTCATTCCTTTTCAAGTCTGTCCGGCCGTCTTATAATATGCATATAGAAACGATAACGGACACGATACCGGACATAAAATATCGCTGTTTTGTACGCCAAACATCAAGCTGAACAAGGAGGGAAGTCCGATGAAAACCGCATGTCGGCCGATACGGCTCTCCGGTGGGGAAATAAGCGTTTTACGGGATCTTGCCGCCCGGTATGCCGCTATGGCCGCCCTGCCTGTCCAAAAAGAAAAGAAAGCGCTTTGGCAAGCGCTGACCAATTTGAACATGATCCGGCCGATGGTCGCCGTCGACCAAATACCTTGGCATGAGTGTTCTGATCCAAGTTTAATTTTAACGGTCGAACAGCCTTTTTGGCGCGGCATCGAACAGGAATTGCGGCGCAAGCTTTTTCAATGGAGCCATTTTCCGGCCGATATGGTTGCCGATCCTGTTTTGCCGGTCGCCAAAGCATTCAGCGACAGCGGTTTCGGCTTTCAAACGCAAGAAGATACCGCGAGTCTCGATCCGCAGAATTCCGTTGTCGGCCATGCCTATCATAATCAGATTCGGAACGAGCAGGATATTTTAAAATTACGCGTTCCCGATGTCCGGCCGGACCGCGAAGAAACCGAACGGCGTGAACAAGAGGCTCATCAACTGTTTGACGGTATTCTGCCCGTCCGGATGTGCGGTTTTACACCGTCATTTGCTTTATGGGACAGGCTGGCCGAATGGATGGGACCGGAAGGCATCCTTTATGACTTGGTCGATCGCCCCGAATTTATTCATGCCATTATGGAACGGTTTACGCAAGCCGCGCTCGGTTATATCGACCGGCTGGAAGAATTGGGTTTGCTGGATGCCGAATTCAACACCATTCATTGTTCATATAATTACAATGATCAACTGCCGGCGGCAGGTTATGATCCGCTAAAGCCGCGCGCAGCCGATTGCTGGACGATGGGCATGGCCCAAATTTTCAGCACGGTTAGTCCGGCAATGCATGACGAATTCGAAATACGCTATGCCGCCCGGATTTTCGAACGGTTCGGCCTGGTATACTACGGCTGCTGCGAACCTTTGCACGATCGCATTGAATATATCCGCCGGCTGCCTCATGTCCGTAAAATTTCCTGCAGTCCCTGGTGCGACGTCGGTATTGCCGCAACGAAGATCGGACACGATTATGTCCTGTCCCGCAAACCGTCGCCCGCTTTTCTGGCTGCCGATCAGGTCGACTGGACGGCTGTGGAAAATGATTTGCGTGCGACCCGCCGTCTTTGTGCCGAGCATGGCACGCCGCTGGAGTATATTCTGAAGGATATCAGTACCGTCCGTTATCAGCCGCAGCGTTTAGCCGACTGGAGCAGACTGGCGTTGGATGTCGCCGGTGCTTAGCTTAAAACCGGTATGTGTGCCATCGGCGCCACAACCGCCCGCCGGGCGGCAGGCAGGCTCGAAAAGCCGGTCCGTTTATCGGGCCTTATGAACAGCCGGTTGTGGTCCCGCAATCCAAACAGACTTTGCAGGAACCGTTGCGTACCATACGGCTGCTTGAACAATTCGGGCAGATCGACCCGTCATGCAGCCGTTCGCCTTTGGCTGCCGCCTCACGCGCCGATTCATGCACCGGCGGTTCATCGGCCGGCAAAGAAGCCGGCGAGCCGTTAGCCGGCGGAACACCCTGGGCTCCCGTCGCATATTCCGGTTCGGGAAGATTTGGAAATGACGGCGTTTGAGCCGGTTTGACCTGACAGCGGCTGTAATCGCCTATCTCGATATCGATCACCTTGCTGATCAAATCGGAAATAGACGTGCAATATTTGATATAGGGGTGGCGTGTCACAAAGCCGTACGGCTCATATTTCTGGCCGCGCAGCATCTTTGATATGTTCTGCGGCGGTATATGATATTGCAGCATGACCGATATGGTTTTCGAGAGTGAATTCAAAAGGCCCATGATCAACGTGCCTTCCCGGTCGGTTGTAATGTAGATCTCCGATATTTCGCCGGTATCGCTGCGGTTGACCGTCGTATAGATTTTAACGTCGTCAATCTGAGCCGGATGCGTGTGACCGGTTCGGATGCCAACCGGCTTATCCCGATGAGACAAACGATGCTGAGCGGCTTCCTCCTCCAGTTCCAGCAGACGGTTCTGGGCCTTATGGGCGAATGCCAGCAACGGTTGATAGGCAAGATTATCCAGATCGATCGCCGTATCCGGTCCGTTCAGCCGAAGATTGAGCGGCTGGGCTATTTTCGAGCCGTCGCGGTAAAGGGTGATGCCTTTGACGCCGAGGCGCCAGGATTCTAAAACAACCGCCTTAAAATCGTCGACCGTCGCTTCATTCGGCAAATTAACCGTTTTCGAGATCGCGCCCGATAAAAGTGGTGTCATGG
Organism: uncultured Oscillospiraceae bacterium; assembly: GCA_964427795.1. GTDB lineage: Bacteria > Bacillota > Clostridia > Saccharofermentanales > UBA5734 > JAYFQE01. The sequence continues at coordinate 9,488 of CAYRWC010000048.1, forward strand.
CGGCAACCATCAGGACATGACCGCGATAATGGATATAGCGTTTTCCGGTGCCGCACTGATTGGCGGTATCGAAAACCGGCAGATGCTCATCTTTCAGATACGGCGCACCTTCGATTTTACCATCGGCCAGGCGGCCGTTTTCTTCACGCGAGAGATAGTCCAAAATAGCTTCCCGTTCATCATCCTGGTAGCCTAAGCGCCGCAAAGCGATGTCTATAACCGGGTTGGCCAGTTTCATGTATCCCCCGCCGGATAGTTTTTTATAAACAATATGTGAGAAAAAAGGCTCGATACTGGTTGCGGCGCAATCCATGGCAAAAGATATTGTCCCGGTCGGCGCCATGACGGAGACCTGGGCATTGCGGTAGCCATACTGCTCACCCAATTGCAGGGCATCTTGCCAGGCATTCTTTAAAGCTTCCGACCAATCCGGAAGGCCGAGCTGCTGCAAAAGGTCGTGATCGACCTTCGGCGGTTGATAGGACAGCCCTTCAAAATCGTCGTCCCGGGCGCCGGCAACTCGGGCATGATTGCGGATAACCCGCAGCATATAGTCACGGTTCAGATCATACTTGGCAAATGGTCCGGTCGCCTCAGCCATCAAAGCCGACATCCGATAACTGTGTCCGGTCAGAATGCCCGTCAAAGCCGCGGCAACCGTCCGGGCCTCCTCGGAATCATAAGGCAAGCCCAATTCCATGAGCAAAGCCGCCAGATTGGCCATGCCAAGTCCGGTGCTGCGAAAAAGCCAGGATTTCCGGGCAATATCAGGCGTCGGAAAGTGACCCCAATAGATCGATGCTTCCAAGACCAGCTGACTGAGAGCAACCATATGCTGATAACCGGCCAGATCGAATAGACCCAGATCCGGATCATAAAATCGCAAGACGTTGATCGATGCCAGATTACAGCTGGTATCATCAAGAAAAGCATACTCGCCGCAAGGATTGGTCGCGTTGATGCGGTTATAATGGGCGTCGGTCCGTCCGTCTTCGCCGGCGGGACAGGTATGCCATTCATTGAAGGTATCGGAAAATTGAGGCGCCGGGTCGGCACATTTCCAGGCTGCTTCGTTAAAAATCTGCCAAAGGCGGTCAACCCGTTCATCCCGGTCCACCCGGCTGTCCTTGCGGCCTTTCAGGCGAATGACCGCATCAGGTTCTTGGTCGAGCCGGGACACCTTCTGCATAAAATCATTGGAAAGCCGAACGGAATTATTACTGTTCTGACCGGATACCGTCTGGTAGGCTTCGCCGTCGATATCGGCATCATAACCCATTTTCGCCAATGCCCGCGCTTTGTCTTCTTCACAGGCTTTCCACAGGATAAAAGATTCGATTTCCGGGTGATCGATGTCCAGGCTGACCATTTTTGCCGCCCGTCTGGTTGTCCCGCCGGATTTTATGGCGCCGGCGTTGCGATCCAACCCTTTCAGGAAGCTCATCAATCCGGATGAAGCGCCGCCGCCCGACAATGCTTCACCTTCGGCCCGGATTGCGGAAAAATTCGTTCCGGTTCCGGAACCGCCTTTAAAAAGCTTGGTTTCCGTAACATATTCTTCGGATATCGAATGAGGCCCCAGCAATTGATCTTCAATCGACAAGATAAAACAGGCCGATGCTTGGGTCCTCGAATAATCATCTTCTGATTCGCGGACAGTGCCGCTCGATTCATCGTAATAATATAAACCATTATGCCCGCCGGCAATGCCATAGCTCAATTTTAAACCGGTGTTGAACCATTGTGGCGAATTGGGCGCAAACATCTGATTCAGCAAACCAAACACCAATTCATCATATAGAATCGCTTTCTGGTCTTCATGAATCAACCCTTCATCCAGCAATGCTTCGACCCAAAAACCGACCATGCGATGAGCAACTTGCCGCATACTGTTTTCCATGCCGGTCGGTGTCGGCACGCCGGCTTTGCGAAAATACTTCGAAGCAATAATATCGCAGGCATTCTGGGAATAATGCTCCGGGAATTCAAGATCCTTCATGTCGGTCAGGACTTTGCCGCTTTTATAATCCTGAATCAAGACATCGCGGCGCGTCCAGGAAAAGAGATCATAAACCGTTTTTTCCGGCTGCCGCTCGAGAACAGCGGTAAACCGGCGGATAATCCGATCAGATAATTGGGGCATGACACAAATCCTCCTTTTAGTCAGACCGAAATCGGCCCCAAAAAAGGAACCTAAAAAAG
>CAYRWC010000049.1:0-11551 GCA_964427795.1 uncultured Oscillospiraceae bacterium
CATAACGTTTTATCATTAAAGCAATAGTCTTTATAAAAGAAGAGCCTTGATAACAAATCGTGTCAAGGCTCTTCATGGGTTGCGGAGGTAGAAAGGGAACCCCCGACCTTCGGGAAATAAACCTCCCGGCTCACTGGGATCCGGGAGGCTTTTTTCAGTTGTAAAATGTCCGTGTCAGCGATTTCTCGACTGATAGCATTCCTTGCAATAAACAGGACGATCGCTGCTGGGTTTGAAGGGGACAGTCGTCTGCTTGCCGCAAGAAGCGCAAACAGCCGGATACATTTCACGATCCATGCCGCCGCGATTGCTGTTTCTGGATTGTTTTCTGGCCGCACGGCAGTCGGGGCATCTCTGCGGTTCATTCTCATAGCCTTTTTCTTTGTAGAAGGCTTGTTCCTGTTCGGTAAATACAAACTCGGTGTTGCAGTCTTTGCAGATGATTGTTTTGTCTGGCATTTTTTACCTCTTTCACCACATTAATTGAGATCGTGGCAGATCTATTTTTCAGGCCCTTTTCGACTTTCAAAATCTATAGAAAAAGCCCGATCCTGAGATCGAGCTAATTCTCATTGGTTGCGGAGGAAGGATTCGAACCTCCGACCTTCGGGTTATGAGCCCGACAAGCTACCAGCTGCTCCACTCCGCGGTATCAATTGTTGCACGCAACCCGGGCGATCATTCGCACTGTTGCTAAGACTTTTGGTGCTCGTGGCCGGACTCGAACCGGCACGGAGGTTAATCCGACGGATTTTAAGTCCGTTGCGTCTGCCGGTTCCGCCACACGAGCAGGACGCTCTTGTTGTGTGCTGGATTATGATAGCACTGAATCAAAGTCTTGTCAAACATCAGTTTTTATCAGGGTCTGAGCCTGGGCAGTCCGTAGACGTCGCTGGGATCGACGAGATCCTGACGGCGCATAAAAGTCCCATATTGGGTTGAAACATAAAGATAATGTTTGTTTTTTGTTTGAGTAAGCGCTGCCGATCCGGCGGTGGCGTAAAGCTCCAGATGCAGCATACAGGTGCCGCCGGAATTTTTCTTAAGCTTGCCGATCAGCTGTCCCCGGACGATCTTGTCGCCGACTTTAACCAAGGGCGTCAGTTCGCAATAGCGAATGGTCGTGCCGTCGTTGTTGACGACTTCAATAGCCTTCAGGTTCTCGTAGAAAATAAGAATATTTTGTACGTGTCCATCTGTCATAGCGTAAATTTCAGTTCCTTCCGGCGAATAAAGATCAATCCCGGCATGCAGACGCTTGCTGGTGCGGCCGGCTCCGAAAACACCGACAGAGGGCGTTGACGGCTCGATTTTCATAGGGAAAATCCATTGGCCGGCAACAGCCGGGTCAATTCCGGGGAAAACCGGTATCGCGGCGGGGGAGGCATCTGTTTCGGAGACGGCCGGCACTGTTGCCTGAATGGCCGTATATGCCGGCGCCGCTGTTGTTGTTGCCGGTGCCGTCGCGACCGATGTGGCAGACGATGCGGCGCTCGCCTCCGTTATAATAGAGACGGCCGCCACTGCCTGATTTCCCGGTACCTTCGGCCAGGGCCGGTTCAATCCGGCGCCGGATCTGAATAATATGCCGATATCAATGACGAAAACAAGAAGTATGATCAGCTGGGCAATTTTTCTGCCCGACAGGTTTCTTTGTTTATCCTGCATACCGGCAATCTCGCAATCCCATACCGCTATCGCGTTTATAGATGAATGATCGGTCTGGCCAGAACGGATTATTTGAGATAGGTATAGGAGAGATCAGTATTTATTGATAAAATAGAACGGATCTCGCAAAATGGCTTCCACACCGGAACGCATCAGGGCGCCGGCGTCGATCACAGCGGTTTCGGCCTGACAGACCCGTCCTGTCCGCAAAGACTGATCACCAAGCAGATCGGCTGCCCGGGCATAGTTTTGACGTCCGTGCCGGCTGATGTCATGACAGCGGACAGACATCTGAAAAACATTCCGATTTTGATCTTCCAGCGTGAATAGTTCCGGTTCTGTTTTCAGCAGATAAGGTGCCGCCGCCACTTCTTCGACGCCATGCATGAAAGTGTTGGGATTTAGTCCGCAGCCCAGCATGATGATCTTGCCATGCAGAGCGGGCAGTTGGCGGAATGGGGAATGTTCACCGACCGGTGTGTGATCCGTCTGATGCTTCGCGGTTATTTCGCCGGCAAGACTGCCCCAGGCACAAACGGAATGAGTAGGATGCAGGCTGCGGATTACGCCCGGCATTTTTCGGAAAGTTTCCGGAATCAAGCCGACGCAAACCGGCGTATCGTGATATGAAAAGAAGTGGCTGGCGCAGGATGTGCTGTAAGTCAGCGCCGGCATCAGCAATGTGCCTTCCTTGCCCAGACATTGCTGCAGGGATTCGATGACACAGGCGGGTCCATCGGTGATCCCGAGTGCTTTCATGGATGAATGGACCAGGACAACATCGCCGCGCTTGATGCCTAATTGCTGTAATCCGTCGATAATCGCATGATTGATCATAGTCAGGCTCCTTGTTGATAATAGTACTTTATCACAAATCTGTTTTATTTTATCACAGCCGGGGTAAGGCAGGAACCGTTTTACGGCGAATGGTGTATGATAGGAAAGAAAATAGCCATCAAAACGATATGGATGACAATAAGCGAAATAAAGAGGATAGGAATATGTGGCTGAAGAATGGATATGTTTTTACTGCCGATTATGTTTTCCGGAAGCTTGATGTGCGGATTGAAGATGGTCGGTTGTTACAGCTCGAGCAGCCGGCATCATCATCTCCGGCCGGGGAGGATGTCGACCTGAACGGATCATATCTGATTCCTGGCCTGATCGATCTGCATATTCACGGCTTTGGCGGTATCAATGTCATGACTGCCGATGAAAAGGCTTTGAACCGGATGTCTCTGGCATTGGCTGAAGCCGGCGTAACATCGTTTGCAGCCACTACCACAACGCTTGCTTCCGCCAATATATGCCAGGCGCTGCGTAAAATCAGCCTGGCGAAAAGAAACGGGCCGGCAGGCGCGAGGATTCAGGGCGCGTATTTAGAAGGCCCGTTCATATCGCCCGCCAAGAAAGGCGCTATGCAGGAACGTTACATTCTCGAGCCGGATCCGGTTGTGCTGCAGGAGTTCCTCGATATAGCCCCCGGTCTGGTTAAAATCGTGGCCATTGCTCCGGAACGCGCCGGTGCTTCGGCTGTGATCCGTTGCTGTGCAGAACAGGGCGTCGTTGCTTCCATCGCCCATACGACAGCGAGTTATGAACAGACGATGGCTGCGATCCGTCAGGGCGCCGGCCAAATCACACATCTCTTTAACGCCATGCCCGGACTGCATCATCGGGAACCAGGCCCGATCGGCGCGGCCATCGATAATCCGGTCAGTGCCGAGTTGATCTGCGACGGCCGTCATATTCATCCTTCTGTATTGCGGGCAGCATATAAAATGCTGGGCTGCAAGAAGATCGTCATGATCAGCGACGCCATACCTTTCGCCGGTTTGGGCGATGGTGAATATGAGATGGACGGCATAAAGAGCATCGTGCGGGACGGCCTCTCACGTCTTGAAGACGGCACCATCAACGGCAATGTCCATTCGCTGGCCGATGGTCTGAGATCTGCGGTTTCATTCGGCATTCCGCTCGAAGACGCGATTCAGATGGCCACCATAAATCCGGCGAGAGCACTGGGTATTGACGCCGGCCTGGGCAGCATCGAGCCCGGTAAAAAAGCCGACCTGACCGTTTTGAATCGAGATTTGACGGTCGGATCGGCTTATGTTGACGGCCGGTATTTCCATCATGCACGATAGAAGTCAGGTCGCGTTATTTTGTGCAGCCTGACTGTCCATAACGCAGTCGATAGTGATCACGACAGCCAAGGCGAGAATTTCGTTCTGCGGATTGTCAATATCCAAAACATAACTGTCACCCCAGGTAAACCATTCTTTTTGAATGGCGACAATCGGCTTGCCGGCTTCATAGATCTGATAATCGTGAGCCCAGACGCTGCCTTCAACCGACCAATCCGGACCGGATATGGAATATCGGGGATGAAAAAATGACAGTTCTTTGACAATCTCGGCAACTTGCCGGTCTTCCATGTAAACCTGATATTTGGGCAGAAAACTCCAGACTTTCTGTTGAATATAGGCTGCTTCGCGATTTTGGCGGTCATAAACATGCAGTTTATGTCCCCAGGAAAAAAGTTCGCCTTCGATAAAATAGCGGTCTTCGTCTGATTCATCTTTCACTGTAAACCGGTTGTTCCAGGAAAATACTTTCTGTTTGATGTAGAGCTTCATGACAGGAACCATCCTTGCTGTTATTTTAACCGGTCAGGGTTCAAGTGCCAGTGCTGCGGCGGCGTCGACGAGGCCGGAGCCGGTTGCATTGGTCCCCCAGGTTACTGTTTCCATTGTACCGTCTGAAGTATTAATAGTACAGCTGCCTGCCGGCAGGGGAACAGCCGAAGTCTCCAGGATTGCTTCTGCTTCAGGTGCGGTCAGACTCGGATCTTTCTGCAATAAAAGTGCCGTCAGTCCGGCGACATGAGGGCTGGCCATCGATGTGCCGCCAAGAAAATAGTAACCCAGGTGGCCGCTGTTGACCTGATAAGGCCCGACAATCCAAGAACCTGGGGCGGCGACATCAAGATCCTGCCCCGGCAGAGCCCGGCTGGAAAACGCGGTTATATAATAGTCGGACCCGTCAGCAGATTCGCCGATATCTTCGTTATACCACCAAGCATTGTTGTCGGACGGCCATTCGCCGCGCCAGCCGGCCGCCGCGACGGAAATAACCGGAGCATAAGCGCCCGGATATCCCATCCCGGCATCGCCTTCATTGCCGGCGGAAGCGACGATAATGACCCCATGGGCAATCGCGTAATCAATAGCTGCTTTTTCCAGGGCATCCAGGCCGGAACCGCCTAAACTCATATTGATGACCACCGGGTAGTCGGCCAGGGGGCCTTCTTTTAGTTCGGCAACATACATGATGCCGCGGGCAATCACGGATGACCAGCCGGAACCGTTCTGATTCAGCACTTTCACCGGGATGACCGTTGCCATCGGCACCACGCCGTTGACAGCCGATCCGCTCAGATTATAGCCGAGAATGGTGCTGGTTACATGCGTGCCGTGGGAGCTCTGATCATGCTCCCATTTATTGGGCTGTTCGGAGACATTTCCTTTTTCACCGCCGCCGCCGCTGAAAGAACGGGCATATTCTACGGCGATCCGTTCATTAGGAAAATATTGCCGCCACGAATCAACCAGACCTGTGTCCAGTACCGCAACATATACGCCGCTGCCGTCATAAACGGTTGTCCGATTGTCATAGCCAAAATCCGTGACATTGATAGCGTCCAGATTCCAGGTGCTGAGTCCGTCGGAAAAATCGGCGGCTGCGAGGTTATCGATCGGAGAACCCTGGCGTGAGGCGTCCGGATTGGCTGCCGCAACATAGGGCAGCGCTCTGACGGCGGCCAGCTTATCCGAGCGGATACGCATGGACAGGGCGTTAATTTCAGTCAAGACATCCAGAACCTGCCCTTTTTCATTGAGATCCGACAGAATTGATGCGGAGACACGCGTGTTGAGAACCACATTGATGCCGATCGTGCGGGCAGAACCGGCGGCTGAAACCGGGATACCGGTCACCAACAGGGCCGTAATTAAGATAAAGGTAAAAATGATCCGTTTCATAGAGACATCCTTTCTGTCCCCGCGGGGACTGCTTGGCGGCCGGGCCGTCAGTTTATCTCTCTTTACCTCACTGCAGAACAAATGATTTATTCAGATTGTTCGGGATATGGGTTTATTATATCATGACTGACTTTCAAGTTGTGCTATACTATTCAAAACGGCAAGATCGTTGCAGATGAGGTAATGGATAATGACTGAGTCGGCCAAACCTGTTCCGGGCACCCACAGCCCTTCGGTTCAGGATTTTGAACTTCGTTTTGATCTCTATACTTGCTCTGTTCTATCGATTGCGGTTCTGAGGCAATCACCGGAAAACCGGATGCTGGCTTTCTCGCACCAACATGATCAATATGAATTTATTCTTCCGCACACACCTATTCCGGGCTTGCAGAATGAACAGGCTGTCTATTTTGGCCAACCCGGCATGGTCTACCCGGTCTCCCGAGGTCGGCAGCATGGTTTGGCATATGAATTATACGATGTTTCTCATACAGATCTTGTTATCGACCATCATTTGTTCGAGACGATTATGGATCAGATGGGCATCAAAGAAGGTCGGGAATTCAATTATGAATTTCCATCGTCGGCAAACCTGAGGTTGTATATTCGCCTGTTTCAGGACGAATTCCGCGGTAAAGCGCCGGGGTACGACGCTGTTTTGCAGCGTTTAGCCGGCCTTTTATGCGTCGAATTGATCCGGTCGGGCACGAATCCGGATCTGGACGACCGACATCAGGAACAGTACTTTCATCCAGAAATAAAAGCCTGCGCCGATTATCTGATGAGTCACTGTACGGAAAAAATTAAAATCAACGAATTGTGCGGTCAATATGGTTTAAGTAAATATCATTTTATCAGGACATTCACGCATGTCATGGGCGATTCGCCTTATTCATTTCTCATGAAAGCCCGCATGTCCAAAGCGCGGATGCTTCTGACCTATGAAGATGCTCCCGTCAGCCAAGTCAGCGAAGCTTGCGGATTCAGCAATACCAATCATTTTTCCGATGTTTTCCGCCAGAAAATCGGCTGTTCGCCGACTGAATATCGCCAAACACATCAAAAGAATCGAATTTGATACCGAGCCGGCTTATTTTTGCATAATCATCAATCCTGTCCAGATTGATGTGACTATTTTTGTGCTGTTTAGATAATTTATAAATGCGTGGCTCATCATATTGACAAGCTAAAAAATTGAGTTAAAATCATCAAATATAAAGTCAAGAACAAAGGGATCCAAAGGTGGCGATATGTTGTATGGAGGACCTTGCTAAACCTGATTCTGAGCCTCCGCTGCGAGTTGGGCTGACCTATAATCTGAAGAAGAACATTCAGTCGGATGTACCTGACATTGAAGCTGAATACGATCATATCGAAACCATTCAAGCGATACAAAAAGCTTTAGAAAAAGACGGTCATAAAGTCGTTCTCTTAGAAGCCGATGAAGATTTACCGGCAAAGCTGCGTCATCATCCTGTTGATATCATTTTCAATATAGCCGAAGGAATCCAGGGACGGGGCCGGGAAGCGCAAGTGCCCGCCATTTTAAATTTTTATAAAATACCTTATACCGGTTCGGATGAGACGACGTTATGCGTCGCTTTGGATAAAGCGCTGACCAAACGGCTTCTTTCCACATACCACATTCGGACGCCGAAATACCAGGTTGCCGCGGCCGGTCAGGCGATCCGCGGCGGTGGTTTTACTTTTCCGGTAATCGTCAAACCCAATGCCGAGGGATCCAGCAAAGGCATATCCGATGTGGCAATTATCGAGAATCTCCCGGCTCTGAGACATATGGTTTCTGAGCACATCCGGCTTTATCGGCAGGATATGCTGGTGGAGGAATACATCGGCGGCCGCGAGTTTACAGTGGGCGTTCTGGGAAACGGAACGGCAGCGCGCGTCTTTCCGCCCATGGAAATCATCTATTTAAAACAGGAAAATCCATACCAAATATACAGTTATCAAGTCAAACAAAATTATAAAGCTTTGATTCAATATCAATGCCCGGCTGTTCTTGAGCCGGACATTGAGCATGAAATGATCACGACGGCCCGGAAAATTTATACCATTTTAGCCTGCAAAGATTTTGCGCGGATGGATTTCCGTCTGTCGCCGGACGGACGCCTGTATTTTATCGAAATCAATCCGCTGCCCGGCCTGGCGCCCGATTACAGCGATTATCCGATGATTGCGGCTTTTAACGGCCTTGATTATTCCTCTCTGGTCTGCGGTATCCTGAACAGCGCCCTGAGAAGGTATGGTTTGCTGGATGATCCGGCATTGGGGTGATAGCGGTGTGCGGCACGAATGAAAAAATGACAGAAACAACAAAATCACATGATGCTTGCTGGTATGACTGGAAATGGCAATATAAAAACCGGATTACACAAGTTGAGGATCTGGAGAAAATAATTCCCTTAAGTGAACAGGAAAAACAGGATATCCGGTTTTGTCTCCAAAAATTTCGTATGGCGATAACGCCGTATTATGCGTCCTTGATTGATCCGGCCGATCCGGCTTGTCCGATCCGAATGCAGTCTGTGCCGACCATTCAGGAAACCCATATCCTGCCTTGCGAAATGGCCGATCCGCTGAATGAGGAAGGGGACAGCCCGGTCAGCAACATTGTCCATCGTTATCCGGACCGGGTTTTATTCCTTTTAACCCGCCAGTGCGCTATGTACTGCCGGCATTGCACCCGAAGAAGAATTGTCGGTGAAGAAGACCATTGCATCATGGCGCCTGAAGAAGACAAAGCGATCCGATATATAGCCGATCATGAGCAAATCCGCGATGTCCTGTTATCGGGCGGCGATCCGCTGACCATGAGCGACGGCGCTCTGGAACGGATCATCGCCAAACTGCGCCGGATCGAGCATGTCCAGATCATCCGGATCGGCACGCGGGTGCCGGTTGTCATGCCGATGCGCATTACACCCGATCTGCTGGCTATGCTGAAGAAATACCAGCCGATCTGGATCAATACGCATTTCAATCATCCGCGGGAATTGACGGATGATGCGCTGAAAGCCTGCGCGGCGATTATCGATGCCGGCATACCGCTGGGCAATCAAAGTGTTTTGCTGAAAAATATCAATGACAGAACGGATATCATGAAGGAGTTGCTGCTTAAACTGGTAAACGCCAGAATCCGTCCTTATTATCTATATCAATGCGACCTCAGCCAAGGCCTTGGCCATTTCAGGACCAAGGTGGAAACAGGCATCGAAATCATACGCAATCTGACCGGAAACATCTCCGGATATGCCGTACCCAAGTTTGTCATCGACGCTCCGCAAGGGGGTGGCAAGGTTCCAATCAATCCTGATTACATCCTCACGCTGGATGACCGGCAAGTTGTTATGCGCAATTATAAGGGAGATCTATACACTTATCCGCAGCCGATTGACTGACCGCGTCCGGCCGACTGACTACCGCCAGTCGGCTGACTGACCGCGTCCGGCCGACTGATTATCGCCAGTCGGCCGACTGACCGCGTTCGCTTATTTCCCGAAGATAGCCTGCGCCTGGCGCATACGCTCGATGACCGGAACCCCGAAGGGACAACGGCTTTCACAACTGCCGCAAGCAATGCAGTCGGCGGCTGTAGCGGTTAGCGCGGCATAATGCTCGCGGACCGTACCGGGAACCGGCGCCGCATTGTTTTCGCTTTGGACTGCCAGGACAAGATCCAGATATTTATTCACTTGCGCAATGTCGATTTTGCCGGGACAGGGCAGGCAGTGATTGCAGTACATGCATCGGCCGTTCAACGAATATTTGGGCGTGCGGCTCAGGACCGGCGAATAATCCCGTTCGATTTCGGACGCATCTTCGTAAGCGACAGCCCGCAGAACCTCCTGAGGCGTACGGCAGCCGACCAGCATGCTGGCGACGGCAGGTCTGGTTAAGGCATAATGGATGCATTGAATCGGTGTCAGCGCCGCGCCGAAAGGCGACGATTCTGATTTCAGCAGCGCGCCTGCGGCCAGGCCTTTCATAACCGTGATTGACGTACCGACGGTTTCGCAGGTGCGGTAGAGCATTTCGCGCGCCGGATTGATGCCCTTTAATTTTTCGTCCTGGAAAGATTCTGCTGTAAAAAAATCATCAATAGCCGTGTTTTCCGGCAAAATATCGTATGCCGGATTGATGCTGAACATTAAGACATCAATGAGTCCTGTTTTTACGATTTTCATCGCGGTAACCGGATTATGCGAGCTGCACCCGAGCAGCTTGATTTTACCGGTTTTTTTCAGTTCGAGGGCATAGGGCAGGATATCCGATTCAAAGGCGCTTTGATAATCATCTTCGGTATCGACAAAATGGATCATGCCGATATCGATATAATCGGTCTGCAGCCGGGTCAGCAAATCATCAAAGGCTTCCCGGCATTGGGCAAGATTGCGCGAACGCGTATACTGGCCGTCCAGCCAGACGGAGCCGATATGGCCCTGCAGGACAACCTGGTCCCGCCGACCTTTCAAAGCCGCGCCGATATTCGTGCGGACCACCGGCTCGGACATGAAAACATCCATGAAGTTGATGCCCGAAGCCAAAGCCTGGCCGATAACCGCCTGAACCGGTGCGGCATCCATACCCTGCAGATGTTCGCAACCCAAACCCACTTCGCTGACCTTGATTGAAGAACGACCTAATTGCCGATAATTCATCATGTTTCACATCCTATCTTAGTATTATATATTGATAATTCGATCTCATAACGTTTTAACCGGAACATAACCGGCCGGCCGCATGGCCGGCAGAACGCAGGCCGGACCGGGGGCTCAACTGATGATGCCCCGTTCGATATCAACGCAAACCGGAGCTCCGGTTTTTAATATCTTGGTGGCGTTTTCACAGGCATACACAACCGGGATATCCAAAGCCAGACCGACCGTCACGGCGTGTCCGGCCGGATTGTCGTCCTCGACGATCAGAACCGCGGCTCTTTTCATGATATGCAGTAATTGGTTGTTTGTCGAGGATGTCACCAATATGTAGCCGGAACGTTGTTCGGCGGCATGCAAATCTTCCGTATCCTGGACAACCAAAACTTCGCCGCTCAAAGTGCCCTTGCCGATACCGATGCCATTGACAAGAATACGGCCGATATTCTGAACCTTAAGAATATTGGTAGTGCCGCTCATGCCGATCGGCGTGCCTCCGGTTATGACAACCAGGTCGCCGTTGTTAACTGTGCCGGATTCCAGGGCTTTATTCATGCCCAGCTCAAACATCTCATCTGTAGTGAACACCTCATCGACCTGATAAGGGTATACGCCCCAGGACAGGGATAGTTGCCGCAGAGCCCGCGGCGATACCGTCGTGGCGATAATCGGGCATTCAGGCCGGAAACGGGAGATAAGACGGGCTGTCCTGCCGCCGTGGGTCACCGCGACAATAGCCGCCGCTTTCAGGTCCATGGCTGTTGTACAGGTCGCGTGGCTGATCGCGTTGGCGACACTGGGAACCATATCATATTTTGCCGCCGCAAAATTTTTCCAGTAATCGATCGACTTCTCGGTTTGCTCGGCAATGCAGGCCATCATGGCGATGCTTTCAATCGGATATTTGCCGGCGGCCGTTTCGCCGGACAGCATAATGGCGCTGGTGCCGTCGAGTATGGCATTGGCCACATCACTGACTTCAGCCCGGGTAGGCCGGGGATTTCTGATCATCGAGTCCAGCATCTGGGTGGCCGTAATACAGGGCTTGCCGATTTTATAACACTTTTCAATCATGGCTTTTTGAACCATCGGCACTTCCTGCATCGGAATTTCCACGCCCAAATCGCCTCGGGCGACCATAATGCCGTCGGCGACTTTCAGAAT
>CAYRWC010000050.1:0-11507 GCA_964427795.1 uncultured Oscillospiraceae bacterium
TGCTTTGATTTCTTTCTCATCTCCGCCGCCGTCGACAATGATCGTGTTCTCTTTTTGGATCTTGACCTGGCGGGCATGGCCCAGCTGATCGATGGTGGTTTCCTTGAGATCCAGGCCGACTTCTTCAGTGATGACCTGGCCGCCGGTCAGTGCGGCGATATCCTGCAGCATGGCTTTGCGGCGGTCGCCGAAGCCGGGAGCTTTGACGGCTACGCAGGTGAAGGTTCCGCGCAGTTTATTGACAATCAAGGTCGCCAGAGCTTCGCCTTCGACATCTTCGGCAATGATGACCAGCTTGCGGCCGGCCTGAACGATTTTTTCCAGAATCGGCAGGATGTCCTGGATATTGGAAATCTTCTTGTCGGTGATCAGAATGTACGGATCATCGAGCGTCGCTTCCATTTTATCGGTATCCGTAGCCATGTATGAAGATACATAGCCGCGGTCAAATTGCATACCTTCGACAACTTCGAGCTCCGTGCTCATGGTTTTGGCTTCTTCAACGGTGATGACGCCGTCCGAAGTCACTTTCTCCATGGCGTCGGCAATCAGTTCGCCGATGAACGGATCGTTAGCGGAAATTGAGGCGACCCGGGTAATATCTTTCTTCCCGGCGACGGCTTTGGCGCTTTCCTGAATGCCTTTGGCGGCTACGTCAACAGCCATGGCGATGCCGCGGCCCAGGATCATCGGATTGGCGCCGGCGGCGATGTTCTTCATACCCTCGCGGATAATGGCCTGAGCCAGCAATGTCGCGGTCGTTGTTCCGTCGCCGGCGACATCATTGGTTTTTGTGGCAACTTCCTTGACCAGCTGAGCGCCCATATTCTCAAAGCGATCTTCGAGTTCGATCTCCTTGGCGATGGTTACGCCGTCGTTGGTGATCATAGGCGAGCCGAATTTCTTGTCAAGAACAACATTGCGGCCTTTCGGGCCTAAAGTAATTTTAACGGTGTCAGCCAATTTGTTGACACCCTTCTCCAGAGCATGTCTGGCTTCTTCTGCATATTTCAGATCTTTAGCCATTATCGTGTTCCTCCTGTTTTCTCAAGTTTTTTACTCAACAATAGCGAGGATATCGCTCTGCTTGAGAATCGTATATTCAACATTATCCATCTTGATTTCTGTTCCGGCGTATTTGCTGATTAAAACACGGTCGCCGACTTTGACCTGCATGGTAACATCCTTGCCGTCAATTATGCCGCCAGGTCCGACAGCAACAATTTCCGCAACCTGCGGTTTTTCTTTTGCGGTTCCCGGTAGAACGATACCGCTTTTCGTTGTTTCTTCCATTTCGATCATCTTGATGACAACACGGTCACCCAAAGGTTTGATGGTCATGTAAATGCCTCCTTTAGCCTCTTGTTGTTCCCTTGGTGGGTTTAGCACTCTAATCATCTGAGTGCTAACTTCAGAAATCAATATAGGCTTTCACTCTTTTTTTGTCAATAGGTTAAAAGAAATCCATCAAAAAATTCACGGAATAGAAATATCCGGCTAAACGGGATTTTGCCACCTGGCCGGCTACGGCCGGCCAATAGGGGGCGGCGTAACCGATGAGCAGCAGCAGGATCAAAACCGTCACCAGGCCGAAAACCAGTCCGGCCAGCGTGCCGCCCAGACGGTTGGCCAAGCCCAGAACCGGCAGAGCATCGGCCAGGTGCGTTAATGAGCGGGTCAGCGTACGGACAGCCAGCGCGAACAAGGTAAACAGAAGGATGAATAAGACGGCGGTCAACGCATAACGAAAAAGGACCGCCGCCAGCTCCGGCTCAACCTTCAGGACCGATGCCGATTGATCGGTAATTTCAGCGCGCATCAACTGATCCAGGATCGGCGGCAAGGCAAATTTACCGATGGCTTCATCCACGCTGGCCGCGGTTTGGCGCAGCGGTTCCAGCACCGGCGATGTCATCCATTCGGCAAGACGGCTCATAAAAGGAGTCTGCGCCAGGAAACCGGACAGAGGCCGCAGCGCCAGCAGCGTCAAGCCCAGCGCTAGGAGCAGTAAAGCAAGGCGTCCCAGCATGTTCAACAAGCCCATGCGGATGCCGTATAAGACAAAATAAATCAGTATGGCTATGAAGATGCAGTCAACCAGCATCACGCGTCACGTTTTCGACCGATAGCCGTCCGGATTTTGAACCTGCCAGCGCCAGGAGTCGGCGCACATCTGGGCGAGCGACCGTTCCGCGCGCCAATGCAGCAGCGCCGCCGCTTTTTCCGGATTGGCGTAACAAGCCGCGACATCGCCCGGACGGCGCGCGTCGACCTGATACGGCACAGCCCGTCCGCTGGCGGCTTCAAAAGCGGAAACCATCTGCAGGACGCTGTAACCCTGACCTGTTCCCAGATTGACGGCTTCCGCGCCGTTATTTGCCATAACATATCCGATCGCCCGGCAATGGCCGAGAGCCAGATCGACCACATGGATATAGTCTCTGACGCCGGTGCCGTCGGGAGTCGGATAATCATTGCCAAAGATGTGCAGAACCGGCTGCCGGCCGATCGCCACTTGCGTAATATAGGGCATCAGGTTGTTGGGTATCCCGGCCGGGTCTTCGCCGATCAAGCCCGATTCATGAGCGCCGACCGGGTTAAAATAACGCAACAGCATGATCGACCACTGAGGATCGGCAAAAGCCAGGTCGCGCAGAATCTGCTCGTTCATATATTTAGTCCAGCCATACGGATTGGTGCACGAACGAGGAAAATCCTCCGTTATCGGCACTGTCTCCGGCGTGCCGTAAACGGTGGCCGACGAGCTGAAAACGAGACGGCGCACGGCGAATTCTTCCATCACTTCGCAAAGGCTCAAAGTGCTGTCCAGATTATTGCGGTAATACCGCAAAGGTACGGAAACCGATTCGCCTACGGCTTTCAAGCCGGCGAAATGAATGACCGCGTCAATCTTATGTTTGCGGAATACCTCGGTCAAAGCGGCTTTATCGCAAATATCAATCCGGTAAAACGGGAAATTGCGGCCGCTGATCCGGCGGACACGACGCAGTGCTTCTTCATGGCTGTTGCACAAATTGTCGGCTACAATCAGTTCATGGCCTTCGCGCAGCAATTCTATACAAGTATGGCTGCCGATATAACCGGCGCCTCCGGTAACCAAGATCGTACTCATTCAAACATTCCTCGCTTCCATTGATCGTCCGTCTGTTTGAATAAACATATCATGGCCCGTCCGTTTTGAAAAGAATCATCTGTTGATCGTATCTGGAATAATGTTGTCAGATCAATTGGGGCAGCAGCATGAAAAACCCCCGGCCGGCTGCCGGGGGTCTTCTTTATACCGGGTATCAAGGTTCGTCGGGTATCAAGGTTCGTAATGATAAAGGAAATTCAACCTGCCATAAGGTGAAACCGAACCGGAACAATAAAAAATGTCGACAATCCGCTCTTCAGAAACATGATCGGCCCATTTGAATCGCAAAGTCAGCGGTTGCTGCCCCTCCGGCAAGCCCAGAGCCGTTTTGGGGATGGCGATCTGCATGGTTTTGCCTTCCAGCCGATAGGCCAGCCGGGTCGTAACAGTCCAGCGGAAGCCGCCCAGACAGCGCTGCAAAAATGTTTCTGTTTGATTGAGCACAATATTATTGACCAAATAATGATACCCCAGCCAGCTATCCTCTTCGCGGCCGACAATCCCGATCAGCAGCCACATCCATGGGGTGAAGCTATAGGATTCTATTTCTTTGGTGCATTCGGCATAAAAGAAAAGATGCTGGTCATCCTGCGCGACTTTCATCACGCGCAATTCATTGTTTTGATAAAAATTCTGATAAAGCCGGCTGCCAAAGCCAGGATGATTACGCGGCAGGCTGCTGCCGGGAAATCCGCGATAAGTCGGCTGTACATCCGCCCACTGTTCTGTCCCGCCGTCGAGGTCGATCGTTTTTGGGCCGCCGGTTTTCGGCCAGTCTGCCGTCCCCTTGTATTCGCGGATATAACGGATCATCTGGAGATAATATAAATCAAAATGGCCGCCCCGCATCGGTTCGATATCGCGGCTGAATTCCCGCGACGCCGAGTCGATAAAACCGATCGGCCGCTCCGGCACACCGTTGACGCGTCCGAAAGTCCATTCGTTCCAGCCGGTTATAAAAACGATCTCCGGATCGACGGATAACGCCCTTTCCCATTGTTCGGCAAAATTATAACCCCATAATCCGGCATCACGGGTCAGATCATTTCTGCCTTCATGAAAGCTTCGGCCGCGATTGGCCGGTTCGCCGTAAAGCGCCGAATCGCCGAATAATATCTGCGGGTGCTGGGCAATGGAAACACTGACCACCTCCGGCCGGCCGTCGTCCCTGTAAAAAACCGGTTGCGGCCTTTCAAAAGCAATCCAGGGAAATCCTCCGGCTTTATTCGGCTCCGTCGGCCACTGGTTCAGCCGGAAAGTGAAGAAATCCCTGATTTCCGGGCTGCATTGGCCGGGATCGCCGATAATCAGCGGTTTATCGTCCCAATAAAACCAGAGCTGCGGATATCGCCCGGGACGATAGAGAAAATCGTAAATTTCCTGAATACGCCGGCCGGATTCCGAATTGGTATAGTAAACGATCTTCGGCACCGGCCAGCCGTCTTGGCGGTATTCCTCCAGAACCTTCAGGATTACCTCCACGGTTTCCGGATAGCTGGCGTAATTGGTCGTGTCAAAAACCAGAAAATCAACTTCCGCCAAAGTCAGCATGATCATATGACGGCGAATCACCCATTCATCATCATGCGCATAATAACCGAACAGGGGTTCTCCCCAAAAATGGCTGGCTCCGGGCGGGCCCCAGAGCGGCGAGTCCGGTTTCTGCCCCGCATCCGGATCGGCGGCCAGTATTTTCGATACATCGTAAACCGGCTTATCCGCAACCAGCCGCGCCGGATTGCAGATAAAATAGAACATGCCGACCCAGCGGTTATGCCGGCGGCTGCCGGCGCGGGTTTGCAGCGGCAGCTTGCGGCCCAGATCATCCTGTGCCTCCAGGGGCCCAAAATCATACTGAATATCACAATCGGCTGTATCTTGTCGGGATTTTGCTTTTACAGGCTCTTTCATCGATGGGTCCTCCTATCATCCGCGGCTCAGGGTCAGCCAGCCGCCGGCAGGGAAATTCAGGCGCCAGATCAAGGCGTTTTCATGATCGGGGTCCGGTTGCGGTTTGACCGGTACCGCCGGACCGCCCGGTTCGCCGGCAACCCGGCGCATAAACGGAGGATCGGCCGTATAGGATGATTGCCAACAGCCGTCGGCCGGAGCCGGCAGACGGACCTCAATCGCCTGATCGCAGTACGCTAGCCAGATCTCTTGGTCCGGATCAGGCAACACGGATTGAGGGACACGGCCGAAAGCGATCCTGGCCGGCTGATCGCAAAAACGCCAGGTATGCCGGTCAACGGTCAGACTCGTCGTTTTATTACCGGAAAATCCGCATAAACCGCCATTGGCAGAAACCAGATAGGTCATCACGCCTTCTCCTTCATAATCAAGCGTACGGCCGAGAATCCGCTCCTGCTTCAGCTGCAGATTCTCGGGCGGCAATTCGCGGCCGGCCAGCAGCTGTTCGTCCTGGGCCGCGTCACGGAAAAACGAACCCGGCCAATTCTCGGCCAGAGTCCGGTAATGGCAGGCGATCGATACGGCGCCGTTGGGAAAAGCCTGAATCAGCCAGGGCGAAGAAGCCGGACGGGACAAAATTTCAGCACCCGCCGGATTATAACCACCGGCGGCGTTCAGGATCCGGAAGAGCGTATCGATATCCTGACCGGACGAGCAGGATTGGTCATCCCGGGGACGGAATCCCAGATACAAGGTCTGGCCGCCGGCGGCATTTCTGCGGCGGACGCCGATCGGACGGCTATCCAGCCAGGCGCAGACCTGAGCCGAACAGTCCGGCTGAACCGGATACACCAGATCGGGCAGCAGGTCGCTCAAGACCGGCATCGGCTGAATATCGGCCAGCACATCGCCGAAGGTTATTTCCCTACCGCCGGCCGCAAGACCTTTCCAGGCCGGAGCCGCCTCCAGAAGCCCAAACAGATCCAGCCACCGTTGATAAAGTGAATTTGGCGCCGGTCCCGCAGCCAGCGGCACGGCGATCCAGATCACCCGGCCGCCAAGCGCCACCCAGTGTTCAAGCAAAGCGAGTGTTTTGTCCTGAAGAAAAGGCTGGAACAGCATCAGCAGGGTCCGATATGGCCGGCCGCGGATGATCAGGCGGTTCTGATCGTCCAGAGCCGCTTCCTGCAGCAATTTTTCTTCCGTGATGTAGTCGCAGTAGCCGTATTGGATCATCCAGCTGCCGAACCGTTCTTCAAAAGCGTTCAGATCCAGAGGATATAAGGCCAGGACATCGCTTTTCCTCGCCTGCAGGCCCTGAACCAGATTATCAGATAAATACGCCGACCACTCCAGATTGCCATAGGCAGCCCTGACAGCGTCCTGGCGGCGGGGCACCGCCTGCGGGCTTCCCGAGGAGGCGCAATATGCCGCCGGAACATCGTGCAACATGCCGAATGAAGCGGCAAGCGCCTGGGCATAATAATTGCGGTCGATAAAACCGCCTTCCGGATGATCCGATCCGCCGCCGGTCAAAAATTCATTCCATTTAAAATAGTCATAACAAGCGGCTATGTTCTCCCGAATCGACGACGACCAGACATAATCCGGCGTATATTCATACCGGGAACGCATTGCATCGTCAGCTTTTTGGAAAAGACTTGATTCATAAAAGCGGTCGCAGGTCGGCGATTCCTGCCAGGTCGCGTGAGCGCGCGTCATGATGGCATTGCCAAAAAGTTCGGCTGCGTAACGTTTGCCGGCTAGAGCCAGATCGACAACCTGACGCTGCAGCATCTCAAAATACCGGCTGCGCATCTGTATGGTCGCGTGAATCTCGGCATCCGTTTTGCCAAATACATGCTGAGCGGCTTCACAGCCGGCGGTTCCGGACAGAAAACCGTGCTGATGATAAGAAAAATAGATCAGATAGCGATACAGATCCCGATACTGTGCGCCATAACGCCGGGCATATTCGGCAGCCAGGCTGTCGGTCAGATAGCGGGCGTTAATTTCGGTCAGGCCAAAATGAGCCTCCAGATCCCAGTCGAACTGGATGTGCATTTCATCGGAATAAAAGCCCTGATAACTGATGCCGGCAGCCTTATGCAGATCAATCACCGATTTAATATAAGGAAGAGCTCGCGGACTGAAGTAATCGATTTCCGGCGTCCGGTAAACCACCACCGCCAGAACGCGATCGTGCCGTCCGACATTTTGCGGTACCGGCAGGCAGCCGGAGACCGTCATTTTTCCCGACCCATAGCCGTTTTTCGTGACCGTGACGGAATCCGGCTCAAAGGTCAGGGACGCTGTGGACGATATGTCTTCGATCTGCTCCGGATCAACATAGAAATACCGCGAATCGCCCAGCCGTTCTTCACGGAACGCATAGACAATCGTCCGCACCGGTTCCAGATGGATAGGCCCTTTGTTGTTCGTCCACTGGGTCTGCCAGGTCATCGGTACTTCATACCGGCCGTCGTCCGGATTGATACAGCCTTCCTGGTATTGGCAGCTCTGGCCGGCATCTTCATAGATCTTCGCATATCCCGGACCCAGATCCAGCGGCGACAGAATGCTGGCCGAGAATCCCAGGCCAAAAGAACGGGCGATATCGTGAATGATCTTAAACGCCTTCAGGGTCATGGGACTGTCCGGATAAAGCGTGCGTTTGCTGCCGCCAAAAAAGAAATCATAAGACACTTCCAGCCGTTCGGCGCCCTGTTCGACGCCCTGACGGCAAATATCGTAAACCGTCAGAGGCTCGGGGTACAGCCGCCGGGTTTCCAGGGAGAATCCCTTGCTGTCGTCGACATTAAACGGCTGCCGCGGATCGGCAACAATTCTTTCCAATTGTATTTCATCTGTGATAATCAAAGACGCGTGCCGGTCAAAAAAATTCAGCACCCCTTTTTTTTGCCAGTTGATCATCTTGCACCTCCCGTGCCTTAAAACTTCGGCGGTAATAGAGCTCCGTTCAGGAGAGATCCAGATCGCCGGGTTGTTTTCCGTCTTTTGTGTCTAAAACCGGATGTATCATTTCATCCCAGATCGTCTCGCCGACAATCCGTCGGGCGCGCTGATACCAAGAGTCGGCGTCGGGACCGTCGATCACGCGAAAAGCTTCGTAAATCGGTTTGGGCCCGGCAGGCAGATTCTCTTCGCCGCTGGCTTTGTCCCGGCGCAGCAGTCCCAAATTGAGGCCGAATTCATGGATATTGTCGATATGGGCATGCAAGATAAAAGACTCGACGGCCGGCTGATGTTCAATCTTCCAATAAGCCAGACAATAAGCGGCGGCGCCGGTCATCTCGCTGCGTTCGGTCTCATCCGAATGAAATCCCTGCTCCGAGAAGATGATCGGCCTGATCCGGCCTTTATACAGGAAAGACGGCTGTTCCAGGAAAGCCGGCAAAATTTCCAGATTTTTAAAGGTAATCCGCGGCGTGCTGAAATTAAACACGGCAGTTCGGTCGTTCCAGAAATCCGGATGGTTAAAATCCTCACAATAAGGATGATAAGCGACGCACCAGCCGAAATCGCCGTCTTGATCGCCCAGGTCCCGCAGCAATTCCAGAACGCGGCGCCCGCGGTACAAGCGCAGCGGATAAGCCGGCTGGAACGTCGTATTCCAGAAATGATCGAGAGATACATAAACTCTGGCCTGACTGTAAAAACTGCGGGCCGTCAGCCAGGCGGTGCGCAAAGCCGCGCAGTATTCGCGGACATAAGCCGTGTCGCTGCATTCGCCGGCATTTCCCCACACCCAGCCGCTGTTGACTTCGTTGCCGATGATCAGGCCGCAAGCCCGGCCGTAACGCTGGTCCGGCCGCATATATCGCGCGGCCGTGTAGGCGACGAACGCCTGATAGAAAGCATAACCATCGGCCGTCTGCATATTGAAGGCGCTGATTAAACCTTCACGGTCATAAGCGGGATGCAGAATCAATTCGCCCAGCAGCGGATCCAGTATTTCCCCGCCCCAATGCGCGCTGTTCAGCAAAATCAGATTCACCACAATACCGGCATCCGACAGTGTTTTCACCTGATGATCAAACGCGGCATAAGCGTTTTCGCGGATATGGAAAACTCGGCCCTGCCAGTTGAACGGCACGGTATCCGGCCCGGCGGCTACGGCCATGACATTGCCCAGGTTGAGATTCAGCGCCGCATGCTGCACCCCCAGTTTAATGGCATCGTCGATAAATCGGACCTGCAGGCCTTTCTTGCTTCGTCCCTGCGGATAAGGATAATCCCATTCCGCCGGTTCTATTTCGCTGACAAACGAGACGCCCGGTAATTTCTTGCCCTGACGCCAGAGTTCAAACCGGCTGCACAGCCGGTCCCGGTCACCTTCGCGGCGGGGCAAAGCCAGCCGGCAGCCGGTTCCCCGGCCGCCGGCCGTTTCCGGTACCGGCCGGCTCAACGAGAGTTCCGATCCCGGCAGCGGTCCGGCCAGCGGCAGACATTCGCGGATCAGGCACTCGTCCGGCGAGACCGGACCATTTAGTTGAAAGATAAGATTGTCCTTGAAAGCTTGAATTTTTTCGACGCACAGCATCTGTTTTTCCATAAAATCAGGCTCCTTCGCAAGCCGGCTCCGTTCCCGGGGAACGGAGCCGGTGAGATCGGCAATCAGGTTTTTACCGCGCCGGATGTAATACCTTCGATATAGAGTCGGGATCCAAACAGGAACAAAACCAACAGCGGAATGGTCGTAAAGACATAACCGGCAATCATGGCGCCCATGTTGATCGAACCGGTCGATGCCTGGAACGTCCGGATTGCCACCGTGATCATCTGTTTGGCGTTGGAGTCGATAACCATCAGCGGCCAGATAAAATCATTATAGAAGCTGATTAATTGCATGATGGTCAACGTGGCCAGTATCGGTTTGGCCAGCGGCAGGGCGATGTGCAAATAAGCTTTGAATTCTGTGGCGCCGTCGATACGCGCCGATTCGAACAACGCCGCCGGCTGGCTCTCAATGAAGGTCCGGCACAGCATGATGCCGAAAACCTGACCGCCGGATATCCAGGGCAGAAAAAGCGCCCACCAGGTGTTGAACAGGTTGAGGTCCTGTATCAGCCGGTATAGCGGAGTCAGTGTCAAGACACCGGGAATCATCATCAGGGACAAGATCAACAGATAAAGGAAATTTTTGCCGGGAAAAGACAGCCGCGAAAAAACATAACCGGCCATAGATGACAGCATGACCGTGCACGCGGTCGCAATGGCAACCAGAACGCCGGAATTGATCATGTTCGGCAGCAATAAGTTGATCGCCATCGAATAGTTGGACCATTCGATCGGGTGCGGCAGCGTCCAGAAATTGCCGTAGATCTGGACATTGGATTTCAAAGACAGGATAAACATCAGGATAATCGGCACAAAAGCCAGGATCAGCAAGACCAGAGCTGCCAACACTAACAGGATCTGGCCGATGAGGCTCATTTTTTTACGTGAATGCAAGAGTTTCATCCAAGCACCTCCTAATTGGCATGCTCTGTTTTCATGCGCAGATTGAGAATGGTTCCGGCAAGTATAAAGATAAACATCGTAACACCCAACGCACAGGCGTAACCATATTGGTTAAACCGGGTTGCGTTATAGTAGAGCTCGAGGCCCGGCACATAAGTTGCCGTTCCGGGACCGCCGCCGGTCAGGATGAAAATGCCGCCGTAATCCTGGACAACGCCGATAAAATTCAAGATGATCAGCATCTTGATCTGCGGTGTGAGCAAAGGCAGATGTATCCGCGTCAGATTCCACCAGCCGGTGCTGCCGTCGACCGCCGCGGCTTCGAACAAATCGGTCGGAATGTCGATCAGCCCGCCGTAGTAGACCAGAAAAGCAAAGGCATTGATAAAGGGAAAGCCCATAAAAACGATAGCCCAGATGGCCAAACGTTCGTCGCCCAGCCAGCTGATCATGAGGGCGGGATTGCCGGTGACGATTCTCAGCACGTTATTGAGCAAGCCGATCGTCGGATCATAAATGCGCTGCCACATCAGCGTCGATACGATACCCGGGACGACCATCGGCAGAACAAACGCAAAACGGAACCAATATTTCCGGCGCGCTCCTTTCATCAAAAAAACAATTTCCGCAACCAGCAGCGGCACGGTCAGAAGTTTTATAATGGAAGTGCCGAAAAGAATTCCCAGGTTTTTCAGACCGATCAGAAAATAGCCTTCGGTAAACATCTTTATATAGTTATCGATACCGATAAATTCAATCTCATTAACATGTTTGGTCTGTATCGACCAGTTGGTGAAAGACCGGACAAAAGCGATAACGACCGGGAAATAATTGAAAACCAGCAGGAGAGCAAAGGTCGGCACCAACATCAGATAGGCGGTGCGGTGTTTGACCAAAGCTTTGAAAAAACGGCGGGTCAGATCGCGCAGCTTGTCGAAAGACAAAATCAAGTCAATCA
>CAYRWC010000051.1:0-11477 GCA_964427795.1 uncultured Oscillospiraceae bacterium
GATTAATCTGGAATTTTTAAACAGCGAGTCCATGCTGAAGATGGTCGATGCCCTTGTCGTTACAAAAATAAATTTCAAGGAGGACAAACCCATGGAGCTTATACAGCCTATGAAGGAACATCCGGCAAAACTGAACGATGTCAGAATTATTTACTTGCCGCCGGCGGCCGTCGCGGCTAGCCATTTTATCGGCGAGAATCCTGAGGAAAACGCCGGTCGCCTGCTGGATCAATTTGTACGGGAAAGCGGTTTATGCAAAATCAAGCCGGATCTCCGTCATTATGGATTCAATCATCCTAATCCCTCGTCTGACCGCTCCGAATACGGGTATGAAAGATGGGTCACCATACCG
Organism: uncultured Oscillospiraceae bacterium; assembly: GCA_964427795.1. Lineage (GTDB taxonomy): Bacteria > Bacillota > Clostridia > Saccharofermentanales > UBA5734 > JAYFQE01. Next base: position 353 of record CAYRWC010000051.1, read on the forward strand.
GATGATATGACGGTCCCCGAGCCGCTTGTCAAAAAACAATTCCGCGGCGGGCTATACGCCGCCCATATGATTCCGATCGGTTCTTTTGAAGAATGGGAATGGCTTTATGACTGGGTTAAGCAAAACGATCAATACCAGGCTGATCTTGGCGATCCGGAATGTATGGACGGCTGTCTGGAAGAACACTTAAATTACATTCATTATGTTAACCTGGCAGAAAATGAGCCATATGATTTGCAGCTCGACCTGCTCATGCCGATCAAACGGAAAAAGGAGCAGCCTTAGTTCTTTTTCGAAGCTGCTCCTTTGCTGTATGCTGCTGTCTGTTTATCGCCGGCCGCCGCCACCGCCACCCGGGGGATTCATGCCTCCGGATGAACCGTATGTCGTTACCGAACCGGATATCGTCAGGCTGGTTACTTTTGTGCCGGCCGTATAGGTTCCGCCGGTATACAGACCGCCTGCGGCCGCCGTGCCGGTCGAAGCGCCGCCCGTATAGACATCATAAGTTGTTCCCTGCTTGATGTCGGGCGAACAGATAACCAGCGACTGGAAATTTTTCGTCGGCATAAAAGTCATCAGATCATCGCCGGATTGCGATTGGATATGGATGATCGTGTCGGCATCCATGGCCGATGTGAAACCCAGCATGATCGAATTCTGAGAGGATGATGTGCTGGGAGCCAGCGCCATGCCGGAGCTGCCGGCGGCAATCAAGAATCCGCCGCTTATATCGAAGGTTCCGTCATAGTCCAGAGGCCCGTTGCCGTTATCGGTCGGTCCGTTGATGATGACCGAGCCGGCCGTCATGGTGATCGAACCGTTGATGTCAAAGCCGTCGCCCGCGGCATCCACGATGATATTGCCGCCGTTGATTGCCAACAGATTGCTGCCGGACGTGCTGATCGTATTTTGGCCCGGCCTGCCGTTCACGGAAGAGCTATCGTTGCCGCCGGCGATATTGATGCCGTCGTCGCCGGCAACCAGGCTGATATCGCCGCCGTTGATGGTTATGCCGGCGCTTTCGATGCCTTCGTAGCACTGGGTTATATCAATCGTGCCGGCGGAAATGGTTATGCTGCTGTCGGCATGAATCCCGTCGTCGCCGGTTGCGATGCGGATTGTTCCGCCGCTGATTGTGATCGTGCCGTTGGTATGCAGCGCGTCATCCGACGAATCGATCGTCAGCGTTCCGCCGGCAATCGTCAGATCAGCCGCGGCTTTTATGCCCTTAGCGCTGATTTCGTCCGTCGTACTGCCGCCGTTTTGGGTTCCCCACTTGCCCCAGGTATTGCCGGCGCTGCCGCTCTTGCTGCTGCTGTTGGCGCTGCCGCCGCCGGTAGTCAGGGTCAGGTCGCCGCCGCTGACAACCGCGCTTGTGGCAGCCTGGATACCGTCGAGTCCGGCTGTTATCCTGATGGTGCCGCCTTCAATGGAGACATAACCTTTACCGGCATCTTCTTCATTGCTCGACTGGATGCCGTCGGCAGCTGCCGCAATCGTTATAATGCCGCCTTTGACGGCGACATAATCTTTGCCGCGGATGCCGTCGGCAGCCGATTCGATCGATATGGTTCCGCTTATGATCTTTAATTCGTCTTTACTGTTGATGCCATGCTTATAATTGGCGTCAATCGTCAACGAACCGGAACCGTTGACCGTCAAGTCGCTTTTGCTGAAGATCGCCGCGTTCGGTTCTTCCGCCGCCGCGTCGTCGAGAACATAAGCCGTACCGTCGGCGACGCTGTTTTCCGTGCCGTCGGCCAGGATCAGAATCACCTTGCCGGCATCTTTAATATAAATCGGCGCGCTGTTTGAGCAGGTCAGGTGCGCGCCGTCAAGAACCAGCCGCACCGGGTCTTTATCGGTCGTATCGACAATGATCTGCCCGTCGGTCAGCGTGCCGCTGATCTGATAGGTTCCGGCGGATGTTATCGTCGCTTTGCCGCCGTCGGCCGTTGCGCCTGAGCCGCTGACGTTTATGGAAGCGCCGGATAATTCGATTTTTGTCGCCGCCGTATCGGACCAGCTTGCGTCTTCGTCATCACTGTCATAATCTACCGCAATAACGGTATTAGCCAGATTGTTGCTGTCCGCCGTTTCGGTTTCGACGCTGCCGGAAGCGGCGGTGTTCTTTACGCCCGTCGCAACCGTCGTGCCGCCGGTTTGGGTATTTGCCGCCGCTTGGCAGGCCGACAGGCAGAAAACGCCTATCAGGAACGCCATCAATAAAGCCAGACGGCGCATTTTTTGATTATTTATACGATTAGCCATAGAACCAATCAGTCCTTTCCCGTGTCTATTTCGCCATGATTTGACTATACCCTGCGAATATGATTTCCACGTGAACACCAGCTGATTGTTCTTTAAATCCGTTTTATGCCAATTCAATCCCGAAATGATTTTTCATGGTATCGTTGATTTGCCGCTCGCCGGACAATGGGATCTCTGTGACACCGTTCGGGCTGAAAACCCGAAACAAGTTGCCGTCGATTGTCTTCCGGCCGTCGGCTGTTTTTATGGAGAGCATCAAGCCCTTTTTGAATATCGAATCCGGCGCGTTTTCGCAATAGTAACTGGGCATGACAAAGTCAATATCCAGTTGTTCCTCTTCCGTAAAACTATAGAAGCGCCGCCATTCGCCCTGATGCAAATCGTAGATCACCCAGCCGAAAAAATCCTCTTTGACGATCTTATAGGTTTCGCCGCATTGCTCCTGAACCAGTTCCGGAACCAGCTGCAGAGGATAACGGGGCGCGGCCTGCCCGACGCCGACATCGCAGATAAAGGTGCCGTCCGGACAAGAAGCCCGGATCACCCGGTGCCGACGCATCGGAACACTCGTTTCGCCGCGCAGAAAACGAGCCATATAAGTGGTTACCTGATAGCCCATTTCCCGCAAAAGCCCGGCAAACAAGCCGTTCAGTTCAAAACAATACCCGCCGCGGCGATGCAGAATTATTTTTTCATACTGTTTGTCAAAAGTCATCGGTAAAGGAATGCCGCGCAGGATATCGATATTTTCATAAGGTATCATCGTCACATGCGCATACTGCAGGCGGTTCAGAAGCTCCCGCCCACAGTGCAGGCCGTCCGCGTCCGCCGGAATGCCTAATCTTTCAAGATATAAACCAACCCGGCTGCCGGGCTCAATTTGTTTCATAGATGCTCCTTGGCGGCAGATCATATCCGGCCGAAAATCGTTTTCATCCATTCCCGGGCGATCAGCGCATGACCGGCGTCGGCAGGATGGACACCGTCGGCGGAATAATACTGCGGTCCGTCGGCAATCATTTTTGTGGCAAAAATGCCGTCCAAAGGAATGTAATGGGCGCCAAATTCACCGGCCAGCTTACGGGCAGCCTGAATTTTCGGATCCAGATCGACCCGCCAGGTTTTGCGGTCTTCCGGGTAGGGTAAAACAAAAGGTTCCAAAATTACGATCTGCGCGCCGATATCTTTGGTCTGAGCCAGAATACTGCGGTACCCCTGTTCATACGTTTCCGCCGACGTCGGATCGTTACTGTCATAACGCCGCCAGCAGTCATTAATGCCGATCAGTATGCTTACCAGCTGCGGACGCAGCTGCAGACAGTCTTCCTGCCATCTCTCCTGAAGATCCTTGACCCGATTGCCGCTGACACCGCGATTGATCACCGTATAACCGCGATCCGCGTACAGTGTTTTCAGCAGCGTGCCGATTTTCCCCGGATATCCCGGTCCGAGATCCGTCGTATCTTCACGGCTCCGCCCGCAATCCGTTACACTATCCCCTTGAAAAAGAATGACCGAACCTTTTTCTAAAAGAATCGACATGGTAATCCTCCCAAAATATCCAGCCCGTCTTTTCGCTCCGGGTTGAAAAAAATCATTTCTTATCATAACATTTTCGCTATAATTTGATAAGCGGTCATTTCACTGATTTTTCGAAGTCCCGCGCGAGACTTGCCGGCCGCTGCGCCACCGAAAACCCGGCGCCGGTCCGGAAGCCGAATTACGCGTACGGCGCGCCTATGGTATAATAAATCATTCTTAGCCTGAGGAGTCCATATCAATGATCCTGATTGTCACAGCTTTAAAACTGGAGGCCGAACCCCTGATCGCTTATTATCATATGAAAAGGGACATGAAGGTTCATGCCTATCCGGTTTACGGCAACACGGACATCCGGCTGATTATCGGTGGCGTCGGTAAAGTCAGGAGCGCTATGGCGGCGGCATTTCTTCTGGCCGGCAGTCCGGACACCAGGCAGGACGTTCTGTGCAATATCGGTTTCTGTGGTGCGGGCGGCGAAACGGCCAAGACCGGAACGATGATCGCCGTCTGGAAGGTCACCGACATGGATACGCGGCGGGATTATTACCCGGATGTCTTTTGGGGACAGGGTCTGGCCGGCACCGCTTTGTGCTGCTATTCCCAGCCGGTCTGCCGGACGGATATCGACGCGCAGAAAGGCGAGCCGTTTTATTGTGATATGGAATCCGCCGGCATTATGGAAGCGGCCGGCCGCTTTCTCGACGCTCACCAAGCCGTGCTGTTAAAAATCGTTTCTGATCTCTTGACGCCGGGTCAGCTTGACAAAGCAGCTTTGCGGCAGCTGCTTGCCGATCGTTTACCGGAGATCGACCGGATTATCCGGAGCTTGCGCAGCCAGGCCGGCGACGCTAACCGGGATTTGTTGGCCGGCCAACGAGACCTGTTGAACCGTCTGGGAGACAATCATCATTTTTCAGTTGCTATGAGGCATTTGCTCGACGAAGATGTGCGTAAATCGTTTCTCAACGGTAAAAATCCTGTCGCTATTCTGGAACAGGCAGCCGGAACAACATCCGTCGGCAAGCGGGAAGGAAAGATTATATTTGAGCAGCTCAGACAACAACTCGGGTCCTGAATTGATTCAGGCTGTCTATCTGGAAGATAAGGCCCGGAATTATCCCCTGGCTCAATTGATGCTGCGGCGTTATACCGGCCGGCCGGTGATCCCGGTTCACCATTATAAAGATGTGTTCAATCGGCCCAATCAGTCGTTCCGGCTGCAAAAACAACATTTATCTTTAATCCTGGCGGTCAAGGAAGCACCTTTTTTGTATCCCGGACCCGAAGTATGCCAAAATTTCGGCGCCGACCGTTTTTTTTACATGTCTCTGGCTTTGAACTGCCCTTTCGACTGTGAATATTGTTTTCTTCAAGGTCTGTACCCGTCGGCCAATCTGGTCGTTTTTGTCAATACCGATGATTTTCAGCAGGCCGTCGCCGCCGAAGCGAGCCGGAATCCGATATTTCTGGCGGCTTCGTATGATACCGATCTCATAGCGCTCCATAACATCATCCCCTGCCTGGATGAATGGCGTTCTTTTTTGGCCGGGCAGCAAAATCTGACGCTGGAAATCCGCGCGAAAAGCGCCAATCGGCTTTTTTTCAAACAATACGAGCCTTTGTCCAGCCTGATTATCGCCTTCTCATTATCGCCGGAGCTCATCCGGCAAAGATTCGAGACGCGCACGCCTTCCCTGGAAGCTCGTCTGAAAACAGTTCAAACCGCTCTGGATCGCGGATTCAAGGTACGGTTATGTTTTGATCCTGTTCTGATCCATCCGGATTGGGATGAAATCTATGAACCTTTCTTTCACCAGGTATTTCAAAGCATCGATCCGCGTAAGCTGACCGATGTCGGTTATGGCTTTTTCCGCATGTCCGCCGCCCATTTTGCCAGAATCGCCAAACAACGGCCGGACTCGTTTCTCTTCGCGCAAAACTATCTCGACCAAAACGGCATTGTTTCTTATCCATTGGAAGAGCAAGAGGCTGTCTGCGCGCGGCATATGGCTTTATTGTCCTCATATTTGCCTAAGGAGCGTATTTTTATCCGATGAAAACAGCAATTGTCACCGGCGCCGGCAAAGGGATCGGCCAGGCGCTGACCCGCCGGCTGATCAACTTGGATTATAAAGTTTACGGCTTATCGCGGACCTTCGACACTTCTGCCGATCCGACCCCGGACGGCAGTTTTTCGCTGGCAGATCAAAACCGGTTCATCGCCGTATCCTGCGACCTTCTGGATACTTCGGATTTGGTCCGGAAAATCGAAGCCATCATCCGGGAAGAACCGCGGATCGACCTGCTCGTTAACAACGCCGGAGTGGGGTTCTTCGGTCCTCACGAACAACTCACGGTCCAGCAGATTCAAACGATGACCAGAACCAATCTGGAAGTGCCGCTGATCCTGGCCAAGCTCCTTTTGCGGCCGCTTAAAGACAGTCAGGGCACTTTTCTCTCCATTTCATCGGCGGCAGCCCGCAAAATCAGCACCCACGGCTGCGCCTATGCCGCAACGAAAGCCGGACTGGCTCATTTTTCGGCCAGTCTTTTTGAAGAGATCCGGAAAGCAGGCGTTAAGGTCGTCACCCTTCTGCCGGATATGACGGAAAGCCATTTTTACGACAAGCTGGATTTTTCTTACGCTCAGGAATCAGACGCCTATATACTGGCCGACCAAGTTGCCGACGCCTTGGAATATGTCCTGCAAGCCGACCGCAATCTGGTGGTCGAAGAACTGGTTCTGCGGCCGCAGAAAAACCGGATCATCCGCAAGAAACCGCAAATCTGACGCTTTCCCGGTTTATTGTTTGTCTTCTTTGCCGATCCGGCGATAAATCAGGATGCCGATCAGGCTGATAACCGCCGTAATGGAATAAATGATAATGGACAAGATATATCTTTGCTCGCCGAGCGCGTTGCCGACCAGGGTCGACGACAAGACGGACGGGATCCTCGCCAGAGTCGAAAGACTGATAAATCGGCACAATTTCATCGGCGTCACGCCGATGAGATATGTTACGGCGTCTTTCGGCGTTCCGGGAATCAGAAAAATGAGAAAAACCAGCAAATCCAATTTCTTATGGTTTTTAACAAAGCTCAGCGAAGCGATTTTTTCCCGACCGACAAGCAGTTCGGCGAGCTTCATGCCCATATGCTTTGTAAAAAGGAAGATAATCACCGAACCGATGGCTGCGCCGGCCAAACAAAGCAGCAAGCCCTGCCAGGTGCCAAACGCGTAACCGGCGCCGACTTCGATGGGTTCGCCGGGTATGATGACTACGGCTACCTGCAAGGCCATCATACCGATCATGGCCAAATACCCGGCAATACCGTGATCTGCCACCCATTGCCGGAATTTATCCGGCTCCGAAATCTGATTAATTAAAGGAATGCCGACAAAGATATAAACAACAATAAAAAAAGCCAGCAAGACAATAATCGATAAAATTCCGACAATTCTGCGACGTTTCATATAGGATAAGTCCATTTTAGCCCATTTACTCGCTTTCACACATTATGCCGCATAACAGAACGACAAATATCTTTTCAATGAATTATATCATATCATAATCTTTGTCAGAAAATTGTCTGTTTCCATTACCAGCTGATTATTTTTGTAAACGGACGGTGCTCCATGACCGCCGCCGATCAAGCAGGGCCGGCCGGTCTTTTTTTCCGTTTCCCGAATCAGGTGCAGGATTTCCCGGCGAGTTTGGCTTGCTTTCCGGGAATCGACATTGACGCTGCGCATGAGATAGGGCGCGATGGCGTTAAAGTACTTCATTTCATCGGAAAAGCTATCGATATTGACCAGGATATCTCCGGTCAGCATCAAGCCGCCGTCCCGGGCCAGATAGATCATTTCCCCCTCCAGATGACCGCCGCTGCCCTCATAAATATCGAAAACCATATCGGCAAGGTTGAATTCGCCGATTTTCAACAGCTGTTCATGTTCTTTTGGCGTATTCTGGTCGAAGATAACCGCATGATCCAGCGAAGGCGGCGAATAATTCGAAATAATGCGGGAAAGCTTGCTGTAGCCAAATCCGTATTCTTTCATCTCCCGATAATCCAGAATGCCCATGCGCTGGCGTCTGAGACTGTCGGCGCTTTTCTCATTCAAATAGAGTGTCGTCCGGCTTAATGATGAGAGTAAACCGCAATGATCCACATCGGCATGTGTAATGTAGATCCGCTTCGGACGCTTGTCCCAATCGGGAATCAAACGCCGGAAGATGCCGTCCATTTCATCCCGATAAAGAGCATAACCGCAGTCGACCAGCACCAAATCCTGCTCTGTTTGAAACAGATAGGTATTGCTGCCGCATACCGGTTGTATAATATACAAAGTTACGGCAGCGCTCAAAATCATCTTATCGATTTTAACTGTAAAATGATCGTTCCGGTGGTCGTTCATGAAGGAGACGAATTCCCGGATAGCTGTAAAGACTTTTTCCGGGCTTTCCTGCGCGTTTTGCAGCATCTGCAGAACCCGATTGGCTTCCGAGATGAATTCCATGGTTTGTTCCTGTGACAGATTCAGAATGGTTTTAACTTCATTAGCCAGGCGGATATAGAAAATAGAGTTGTCATAGTGATTTCTGGCGTCTTCGCCGCCGATGATTTTAACCGGGTACAATTCCGAAATTTCATCTAGCAAAAGCTCAATCACCTTGGGATTTTCAATTAAAAGTCCCATAACGAATTTTTGAAAATCCGTATTATTCTGTACTGAATTCATATAGGAAATATTAACATCATAACGATCTAAAATTTTCAAGACGGGAATCAGCGCCGCCGGTTCGTCGGGTATGGTTATTTCAACCGTGATGACGTTGATTTCCAAATGCTGCCGATTCAAATAACCAATGCTGTCCAATTCCTGCCCGATCAGATCCAGAGAAGCCGTATCGGCCACGACATCGATAAACAAAGTGTTCAGATCGACCGCTTTGTTATAGCTGACACGGACAATATTGCCGTCATGCTTGGCAATAATCTTCGCAGCGACTAAAAAAGCGCCGGTTTTATTCGGCATAGTCGTAACAAAAGTCTTCCGCTCCATGTCATCGTCTCCTCGTCAGGCTTTATCCGGTTGGATATGCGGTATAATCAACTTAATATAAACACATAAGCCCATCAAAAAGAGGAATTTGATCCAGGTCAAAAATTGCGAACCGTAGAAGGGCAGCCCCAGAATCATCCAAGGGCCGTGAGGTTCTGTCACTGAGATAAACCAGGTTCCGGCAACAGAGCCGACCAGCGCGCTGATATTGGCGGTAAGGTTCCAGAAGGTTATAAAGATGTCCATGTTGCCATGCGGAAGATTAATATAAAACAAATTGGCGAATACCAGACTGGTACCCACAGCATTGAGGCCCTGAATAATGCTGACGACTATATAAACCCATTTGGTGCTGCTGGTTGAAAAGCCGATCGGGAACTCCATTAAGCCGGTGACAAAAACCGTAAACAGCAGAATGGTAAACCAGGAATAGTAATTGATCGCCCGCCGCCAGTATTTCAGGAGGAAAACGCTGCCCAGGGCGCTGACGACCGAACCAATGTACATATAGGTATAGCCGACACCGACCGTATTCAGAACATAATAGCTCCAGGTGCTGCCGTTCAAACTGCTCACGGCGTTCCAGAGCATGACAATTAATGCTGTCAGTAAAAATTTCTTCGAATGGATCGGTACGGTGATGATATCCAGAACAGATACTTTCTTGTCGGTCGATATGGGATAAGGATACTCCCGGGGAACCAGATACAGCAGTAAACCGCAAAGAATAAACAGAACCAGCGAAACCATCCTGAGGATGGTGATGATTTGTCCTTGCAACGGCGAACCGGTTAACGAATCGGCATAGACTGATGACGCGATTGCCACGACGGTGCCGACCACCGTACCGATCAGGTTCGAATAGGAAAAGAAAATATTGCGGTCATCGCCATCCGGCAGAAAATGGACATGCCAGGCGGTCGTGCCCGAACCGACCAGAGCGTTCAGTACATTGCCGGCAAACAAAAATACCGCGAACCAAATCGTCCGCTGATTATAATCGGCGACAAACGCCGGCATGACCGTGGTTGCCAGGACCACGCAGGCATAATAAAAAATATGATTAAAGAGCAGCAATCCGCGCCGGCGTTTGAACTTGCTCAGCAGAACAGGCGACAGCAGGCTGAAACCCCAGGCGATATAGGGTATAAACGTAATAATGCCGACTCGGACGATATCTATGCCGCTGACGGTTAAAAATCCGGTGTAAAAAACGCCGCTGACAAAAATATTTGCGATGGTGGTAATCAGGGTATTGGTTAACAGTATGCTTCTGCCGACCGAATGCTCATCGCGGAAATTAAAAAGTCTGAAAAAATCCGAATATTTCCATCTATTCTTCAGTGAAATCATGAGCAGGCATACACTCCTATACCATGTTTTGGCCTTCAGGCCGGATGAGCAGATTGCAGAGTCATGAATTTTGAGTCAGTGTACCCCTACCAGCATACTATTTCATAGTTATTGGTTTCTGTCTACGGACTTTTTACCTATAGGCCAACTTTCTCCGTTCAAACCAATAGATTCGGATTTCGACAGACGTTTTTGTGATTATTGCCGGTCATTTACGAACCGGCCGGAGCATGCCGCACCGTTTATTTATTCTGCAGTTTATAGAGAATCTTGTAGCCTTTTTCTTCGATGGACCGTTCGATCTCATGAGTATCGAGCGCGTTGGTGCCAACCACGACATCGCTTTTGCCAAAAGCGCCGCGATATACGGCGACATGGGTGATGTTGGCGTTGTACTGGCCGAAAATGCTGGCCAGATGGGATAAAATGCCCGGCGCGTCCTCCGCCTCTATGGTCAGGCGGGTCCCGGGCTCACGAAAGCCCAGCAATTCGATAAAGGAATCCAGAATATCGCTTTCCGTAATGATGCCGACCAATGTCTCACCTTCAAGGACCGGCAGACAGCCGACATCGTGGCTGCGCATCAGGATGGCCGCTTCTTCGAGTAAAGCTCCCGGACTAATGGTCAGCGGATTTTTTGTCATGATGCTGCTGATTTTAGTTTTAGCCAGGAGATAGGTCAGTTCATTCATGCTTAACGCCGTCGCTTTGGAAGGCGACGCGCGCATGATGTCGTTTTTGGAAACGATTCCCACCAATTTGCCGTTTTTTACAACCGGCAGACGCTTGATTCCATTGCGCGTGATGAGCGCTTCAGCCTCCGGAATCGTCTGATCCGGGGAGATGGTAAACGGATTTGAGGTCATCTTGTTCCTGACAAACATAAAC
>CAYRWC010000052.1:0-11439 GCA_964427795.1 uncultured Oscillospiraceae bacterium
CTTGATCGGGAAAATTGTAATATATTTTATTTATCGTTATTTTTTTGTTGTCGGTTTTCATGATTTCCATAAAAGCGTCGATATGGTCAGAGTGAGCATGCGTTAGAAACCAACCGTCGACAACAGGACAATCTCCCTGTAATTTCTGCAAAAATTGCATAAGATAGGGGGCGTCGCCTCTGCATCCGCCGTCGATGACAAAAAACTGTCCGGCCTTGGTCTCTAAAACAAAGGACATCATTTGCGATTGCGTGTTTTCTCTTAACAGGTAAAGCCGAGATGAAAAATCATTGCGAATCATATTTAACCGTCCTGCCTATTTATTATATCTGCTTCGTGTTATTGTAGCATTGATCTGCCGTTTTTCTCAATCAAAAAACGTTTCCCAATATTCTGCCTTCTTTGCCCGCAAGCAAAGCGCGATCTGATCCGGCGTATTCTTTTCCAGCGCCAGTTCCGGAAGAGCGTCTTCCGCAAAATACCCACTTTCTAGGGTTTCGATATTCGGTACAAACTGTCCGCCGACAACCGAGCACAGGACAAACACCTTGCAAATACCGTAAGCGTAGCGGGGCGTATTGTGCTTGTTCCGATCCTGAACAGCAATGATCCGGTCTGCAGTGACATCGAGGCCTGCTTCCTCTTTCACTTCCTTGACGGTGTTTTCACCGACGGACACATTGACATCACACCAGCCGCCCGGCAGAGACCATTTTCCGTTATTTTCTTTTACCAACAAAATTTTATCGCCGTTGAAAATTGCTGCGCGGGTATCCAGCTTCGGCGTCTGGTAGCCGGTTTCATTGCAGAAAAGCTCCCGAACAGTTCCGACAGGCAGCCCGGACTGTTCCGCCAGCATTTCAGCAGCAATTTCCCGGATGCGCCGATACCGTTCCAGATCGTAGCAATCTTTTCCGTAAGCCAGCCCAGCTTGGGCGATGCTCTGTAATTCAATGGTCCAATCCAGCCACTTATTCTGATTATTCACCGACATACACCTCACATAAACTACGTCAAACTGGATAAATAGGTCATCTGCTCAAAAGTGTAAAACTGTCTGTCATGATCTCCATGACCCGGGTGAATAATCCGGGCAATTCATTTGTTCTGTCATTTTCTCCAGTTAAATAAGCTACAACGGCTTTCGTGATCTCCGAAACAATAACGGCACCTTCTGCAAGACGATCGGATACACTCAGCCATGTCTCATTATCATAATCCGTGCCCATATGTTTCATAATACGACTCATTTTGTCAAAGCCACCGCAAAAGTTCACTTCATCCGGCTCCACGATCCCGTGCAGCGCGTTCGGAACAGTTGGCACCGTGCCGAAAAACGTCACCATGTTGATGAGTATCCTGTCGTAATCATCTTTTGTCAGTTCTTTTTTTAACTCGGGAAGCTCATCAATAAATTTTTGAAGTCCCTTTTTACCAACAAAACTCGCCGGCGGCTTCAAGAACAGCCCGCTTCTTCTTGCCAGCGCCTCTTCGGCGATTTGGCAGGCGCTCTTCACGGTATTCATTCTGACCACGCAAACCGTATTCGGTCTGGATAAACCCGGATAACTGCAATCCCACGCGTGGCGCAATTCGCTGCAGGCTAACCGCTGCGCCGTTTCGCGTCCGCAGTCATACAGCTCAATGCACTGCTTGTCATCATCATAACCGACCATCAGGACATAGTGAAAAGGAATATGCTCCTGATGATACAGTTTGGAATAATACGGAAGGTAATACATGTCCAGGGCGCCCAAGACGCATGGGTATCCGGCATCGATTTCCATCCTGGCTTTTTTGATCGCCTGTTCATATGTTTTATACGTAAAATGCTTATATTCGAAGCCCACGATGGGAGCCAAAAATTCATACATCTGCTTCGTTCGTCCGTCGCCCAGCGCAATAAGCCGTTTCAAGTCCGATTTTGGTGTTTTCATATAACAAAACGACCCGAAAGATGACAAGCTGAAAAAGAAATTCGGCAGAAGTTTCTCTCCGGTATCCCGGGTATACAGGTCCTCAATACCATTCCACATACATTCGTAGTCATCTGCGTGATGCTTTAATGCAATTATCTTGCCTTTCATGCCCGATATCTCCTGTTATTTACCGCTTTTCATGTCGGCTCGAAGCACCGTTTTTAGCTCTATAGCGTTTATCCTTTTATAAATTTATTCACCGTTTTTAAATCTGCTTCCAGATTAAGCTTCAAGACCTGCGCCATGATTTTCTCGCAGCTCTCCAGCGGATCACACGCCGGCAAAACGACCCGACGCTTCTGCCAAAACGCTTCCGGCGTCGTAAATACCGTGCTGTTCCAGCCGTAACCTTCGCCGAATTTGTTTCTTTTCTGCGCGCTGCCGCATACGGTGATAAACATTCGCATTTGCATGTCAACGATGTTTCTTTCAAATTTGGCATTGTCTTCTTTACCAAAGCCGCCGATCCGCTTGATGTCGTGTAACGCAATCTCACCGTTTTCGGAAACAATGCCGTATATCCGCTTGGCTGTTTGACTGATGGTGCCGTTTTCATAAGCTTCCTCAAAGCTTTCGCCGTTTCTGCGCACCGCATAAAAATAAGGATACCATGCCTTTGCAATATAACCGCTTGTGCGAAAAAATACCTTGGCATAGGCAATATCGTCCCGTTCCTCCAGCACACGCATACGCCATTCCCACGGATCGGTCTCCGCATCGCCGGTATGCCATTTTATCGGCGAATCAAGATGCGCTTGTTCTTCCCAGCCATAGGGAATCAACGCAAAAATTCCCTTCGGATTACCGCCGCCCAGGGAAAATCCACAATCACTCAACGCAGCACAGAAGTCAGAAAAATTCAGTATTTTCATTACATGCACCACTTTCTGTAAATGATATTCATCCTCTCCGTCCAGCTATCATCATATCACGAAATATCCGTGCGGCTGGCGTTTAGTAAAACCCAATTATAAAAAATCCCCGAAGCAAGCAGCATCCGAAGATTTTTCGATTAATAGGCATTTATATATCGTGGTGCAAGGATAATTTTTTCGTTTAGCGATCCAGTCTTCACAGCCGGCCTGATGATAACCGGTTATCAGGCAAATTCAACCGTCACTGACTTGATATCCCAGAGAGATTTGTGTTAATCCATTCTTCAAATGCGGTCATAATCATCTGGAAAAATTCACGAGTTTTTTCGCTGATCAGATTACCATCTTTATCGAAGAGTGCCGCGACGTTTCCGATATATGCTTCAGGCTGCTGCATCGTAGGCATGTTAAGGAATACAAGCGACTGCCTCAAGTGGTGGTTTGCGCCAAAACCTCCGAGAGCTCCCGGCGATACGCTGACGACAGCGGCCGGCTTGCCGTTCCAAACGCTCTGTCCACTCGGTCTTGATCCGACGTCTAACGCGTTCTTGAGCGCCGCCGGAACAGACCGATTATATTCGGGGGTTACAAAAAGGACGGCGTCAAGCTTATGAACAGCCTCGCGGAAACGGACCCAGGCCGCAGGCGGTATTCCCCCGTCATCCAAGTCCTGGTTATACATCTCTAGATTACCAATCTCGATGAATTCCAGCTCAAGACTATTTGGCGCAAGAGTCCGCAGCGTGGCCGCCACCTGCCTGCTGTAGGAATTCCTGCGCAGACTGCCGACGAGTATGCCAACTTTTATTTGATTCATATGATTCCACTCAACTTTCCATTAAAAGTTAATCAACTAAAATTAGAATAGTTTATGTTAATTTTATAAGAAACAAGTCATTGGCACCGTATCCAGTGGCACATATTGGGTACTCCCGATTTTTCGCGAGTTAAAACAACCCACAAGCCTTTGGCATGGATCTGAACAAGCAGCAACAGATCACGCATAATGGTCATACAATATTATTATCTTATTCGTTCTATTGCATATTATAATCTTTAATGGCATGATATTGTCATACAATTTTTATGAAAGGATGGCTGATTCATGAAAGCAGTAACCGGATGGAATTTCCGTCCTTACACCGAATTGTACAAACCGGAGCGTGGATTTGAGCCGTATATCTGCCGTCTGGCGCCGCACGAGGGAGGATTCGCCGTTGATTTTATCGACAATTCCGCGGTCGGCAACGCCGGATATGTCGTTTATTTCGGCAAACGCGGAACAGGTCGTTTCACCGCGGCACAACCGGAGAAAACGGGCGGAATATATACCGCTCAGATCCAATGCGAAGACCTGGCCGATTACGAAGTTTACGCTGAACGCCATGACGGTGTACGTTCTTCTGTGCGTCTTGTGCGCACCGGTTATGTACCGGGTACTGTGATCAACTATCTGCATCCGGACGATGATGAATATGCCTTTTCAGGACATTATCTATGTTCGCCGTCGATATTAAGGCTGAAAAGCGGCCGTCTTCTGGCATCAATGGATATTTATGCCAATGATAGTCCGCAGAACCTGACGCTTATTTACCGTTCCGACAACGACGGAAGAGATTGGCACTATTTAACAGAATTGTTTCCTTGCTTCTGGGGCAAGCTGTTTTATTCGGGCAACACTTTGTATATGCTTTGCGTTTCACGCGAATACGGCGACGTCCTTATCGGGTGCTCGGACGATGAAGGCGAGAACTGGACCATGCCGGTCGTATTGTTCCGGGGCGCATCGTTTTCACAGGAATGCGGCCTGCACCGCGCGCCGATGCCGATTGAGATATCGCACGGACGCGTGATGACCGATGTGCAGTACGGCGCATGGGCGAAGCATATCATGTGCGATGCCGTCCTGTCCGCTCCGACAGGAAGCGATCTGCTTGATCCCAACAACTGGGTATGCAGCGGATTTTTTAATCCGCAGAAGCATGCCGACGTTATGTTCCCGGGCGTTATCGGCGGCATAGAAGGAAATATCGTCACCGCGCCAGATGGTACCGTATACGATATTCTGCGTTATGCCGACGGTAAATCGCTGCTGTTGAGATTTAATCCCGACGAGCCTGAACGCGAACCGGAATTTGCCGGATATATCGATTTTCCGGCTACCACGTCTAAAGTCGATATCCTATTCGACATAAAGAGCGGACTTTACATTTCACTCGTCAGCTATAACTTATCCGAGCCAAAGACGCTGCGCAATCTGCTGTCGCTTATCTATTCCGCCGACCTGCGCGAATGGAAACCGGCAAAGCACATCATCGACTATCGCGACGCCGACCGGCAGAAGGTCGCTTTCCAGTACATCGACTTTTTCATTGATGGCGACGACATTCTTTTCCAAAGCCGCACCGCCTTCAATGGAGCGAAAAGTTTCCACGATAACAATTACTCTACCTTCCACCGCATACCTGATTTTCGCAGTTTGCTTGTGTAAGGCTGTGAATCACGAAAGGATCTAGATTTATGCTAAACCCAAATTACGGCGCTTATCCGACCATGATAACGCCCTACAACACTGACGGGCGTATCGACTGGGACGCTGTCGCGTCGCTCGTCGAATGGTATTATATAAAAGGCTGCGCAGGAATTTTCGCTTCCTGTCAGTCAAGCGAGATTCATATGCTAGGACTATCAGACCGCGTAAAACTTGCCGCGGTCGTCAAGGAAACCGCGGACAAGCTTTCTTCGAAGCATAAAGGCCGCCGCAAAATGACGGTGGTCGCTTCCGGTCACATAAGCGACAGCTTCGACGATCAGCTTGCCGAATTGAAAGCGGTTGCCGAAACCGGAGTCGATGCGGTCATCATGATATCGAACCGTTTCGACATCGCGAACACCGGAGACGAAAATTGGATTGCCGATATATCAAGAATGATCGAAGCACTTCCTGACATTCCACTCGGCATCTATGAATGTCCGCGTCCGTATAAACGGCTTCTCACGCCGGAAATGATTGATTTCGTCGTCAGGAGCGGCCGGTTTGCGTTCATAAAAGATACCTGCTGCGATTCTGAGGAAATTGACCGGCGGGTGAAACAGATTGCGAACACACCGGCGAGCGGGATGAAACCGGCGCTGTTCAACGCGAACGCCCAGACACTGCTTGAAACCCTGCGTTCAGGCGGAGCCGGTTACTGTGGCATCATGTGCAATTTTCACCCGGAATTGTACGTTACGCTCTGCGATATTTACGTGTCTGAACCGGAAAAAGCCGAGCTTCTTGCGGCATTTCTGTGTCAGGCGGCATTTATCGAATCGCTGACCTACCCGTCGATCGCAAAGTATCATTTGAATAAAATCGGCGTTAAAATGAATACATTCAGCCGAACCTGCGACGCGTCGAAAATGAAGCTTTACGACCGTCGGTGCGTCGACCGGATGGATGAGCTTGCCGATTATTTTGCCAAAATATTTGCACGATAAACTCCGGAGGACAAGCCGATGCAGGCAAAAAAAACGCCGGTGGCTGATGAGGTGGCGGCACAAATTAAATCAATCCTGGTTTCCGGAGAGCTTCAACGCGGACAGAAGCTTCAGAGCGAAGTAAAACTTGCCGAGCGGATCGGTGTAGGGCGTTCATCCGTGCGTGAAGCGCTCAAGCTGCTTGCCGCTTCGGGCTACATCGAGCTGGTACCGAATCGCGGCGCGTTCGCGGTCGTGGCAAGCCGCGAGGATATGCCGTCCCCGAAGAACGGCGCCGTGACCTGGTTGAATGTAAACCGTGAATCGGTAACCGAGCTTTTCGACGTGCGGATCTGTATCGAACCTTATGCCGCCGGGTTGTGCGCGCGCAGCATTACCACCGAAAAGCTGCAAAAGCTTAAAGATAATCTTGGATATTTTCTTGCCGCTCTTGAAGAAGGATGTTACGATAAGCTCGCCCAGTTGGATTTTGATTTTCACCGCATCATTCTTGCTGGTTCAGGCAACCGTTTTCTTATCGATATGTATGGTCAGTTGCTGCAGATCTTCATGCAGTACAGCCGCAGCAGTTATACTGCCATCGAATCAAAACACTGCACCTATGCCGAGCATAAAGCGATCTACGAAGCTATCGCGGCTCGTTCGCCCGAAGAAGCGCGTCTCGCGATGCATCTGCATATCACCATCGCCGTACGCAGAATATCCGAAATCCCGCGGTCATGATCATAAAAATCATCCAGACAGTATACCGACCGATCATCATACGAAAAACAATTTTCTTGAAAGGAGAAATACAGCCATGAAAGATATCATCTTTGACCCGCCGACCCAATTCAGTTTCCAGTGCGGCGACTATGTGCCGTTCAAAGACAGAGAGGTTTGTGAAAGGCTGCGCCGGATCAGCGGCAAAGACTTGGAGAAGCATGCCAACCCGGATTTTAAGATCAAGGTCATGATGAATCCTCATCCCGTACTGATCGCCACCTTGTTTTCCCGTCTGAAAGCAGCTTCCGAGGCCGGCAGGAAGTACACCATGATTTTGGGAAATCCGGAACCGGAGACCTATATTCCTCTGGCCCAGTTGATTAACTATTTTCAGGTGGATTGCCGCAAGCTGCATATCTTTGCCATGGATGAGTGGGCGGATGACTGCGGGAATATTGCGCCGGAGACTTATGAAGCCGGTTTTGCTCATTCCATGCTGAAATATTTCGTTTACCAGATTGATTCAAGACTGCGTATGCCGCTGGAAAATGTCCATTATCCCACCAATGCCAATATAGGCCACTATTCCAAGCTGATAACCGAAATCGGAGAAGGCGGCGCCGATATCTGTTCTTCTTCTCCCGGATGGACCGGCCATATGGCTTTCATTGACCCGGTAGACGATTTTTTAACTCATGATATAGGCGAGTGGCTGAACATGGAAGCCCGCATCGTCACCTTACATCCGCTGACCGTAGCGCAAAATTCCTTGCACGGTGTGTTCGGCCAGTCAGGATACATTGCCAGCGTGCCGCCGAAAGCGGCCACAATAGGTCCGACAGATGTCAAGAATGCCCGGGAGCGTATTGAGGTCCACGCCCTGTTAACCAACAACACCTTTTCTTCATGGCAGAGAATGACCTCACGACTGGTTCTGCACGGACCGGTAACCCCGGCAATTCCCAGCACGATGCTGCAGCTGATGAAAACCCAGGTATATGTCAGCGAAGAAATCGCAGCGCCCTTTGAATGCTGGGAGAAAGTCGGTTATTAATGCCAGCGGCGAAAGTGAACGCCTGAACCTGCTTTTACTGAATACAGACCGCATTTTGTGATTATTATTTTGTATATGATATTCACATTATTCATCATATCGTTTACTTCACATATTGGTTAATGTAGGCACTGACTTGATCTATCGGAATTACCAGATTGATATTCTCGAAATCCTCATTCGACGGTGTTATACCTGCCGACGGTATGCCGATCATCTTGCCGCTTATGTTAAACATACAACCGCCGCTGTTACCGGGATTAATCGATGTATCGGTTTGAATGTAGTTTCTTCCATTATAAGTGCGAAAAGCCGATACAACACCTGATGTGAAAGTCGCCGGTCCCGGCAGGCTGGTACCGCCTGGAAAACCGACGGCCATCACCTTGTCGCCAATCAAAACATCGCTGATAGTTCCCAGAACCATCGTTGGAAAATCGGTACGCGTCGAAGTCATTTTAATCACCGCAAGATCCTGATTTGTATCCGAGCCAACAACCTCAGCAGCCAGCTTGCTTCCATCTTTAAGTGTAACCTGATAAGTAAGGCCGCCGTTGACAACATGCGCATTAGTTACAATATACCCTCGCGGATCGATAATTGTACCCGAACCAGAAGCAAGACCGTTTCGGAGCGTGACATCGATTCTGACAATCGTCGGCTCGATCTTGTCGATCAATGCGGTAAAAGATGAACCGGCCGGTCCGGTCGGACCCATGACATAGCCGGCATCCAGCGTCTGCCCGTCCGAAAGTGATACAATCAAGTGGCCTTCGTTATTAACTGTAACCGCTGTAATGCCAATACCGGCCGATCCCTGTTTGCCTTCCGGCCCCTGAACACCCTGTGGTCCGGCACAACCGGTCAAAACAAAGAGCAATAAAACAAAAACAAGCATAACCAGGAATAGTCTGCGATGATTCATCATAACGCGCCTCCATAGTCTTGCTTAACCGGTTAAAATATCGTATATATTCTATACTATACGGTCCAGGGCAAACGCTTAAAAATCGAATACAAAACGGGGCCGGCAAAGGCACAGACCAGCAATACATAAACGCCGAGAGAACCGAACATTAAGTCGGCGGTGCTGTTCGCAATACCGATAAGTACAAAAAACAGCGACAAGATGCCGGTCCAGATTATTCCCCTTCGTAAAGCGTCCTTGCGGCTTTTAGTTTTCAGAAGCCACGCAAGCACAAAAGTAGTCAACGCTGCCGGCAATGCCGTTAAAAGCAATTCCCGGTTTATCAGGAATGCCCATCGGGCTCTGTCGCTTTCACTCGCTATCTCACTAAATGGCAGCGTTACAATGAATTCAAAAAACAGGACAATCACGATAATTAAGACGCCGAACAGAATATCCTTCATAACATTTTTCATAGCCGTTCTCCAATCCGCACTTTTATAAAAAAACAGAAACATCGAACGCGTCAGCGTTTCCCTTTTCTTATTGCATCAATAACAGATAGAATAATCCCGGCTAAAATGAATGAATAACCAAGAATTCGGTTACTTGACGCGAACAATCCCGCTATAATACACCCAAAAGCGATGGCGGCAAGCGGCGTCAGTTTTTTTGGCCTCTTCTTCCCAAACAAGAAAAACAATACGGCCATAAGAGCCAAGGCAATGATTACAACAAGAATGTATACTTGATTGTCTGTCATAATACCCACCTCTATTGCTTTCTCCCAAATATCGCTCAGTAAGAGGCTAGCATTGGCTTGTTTTATAGTTCCATCTTATAACACATTACTTTCCATTACCATACAGTATGCTCGCTTCACCCCTTCAGAAACGGGATGACTTTATCCAGAACATGATAAATGACGTGCCCGGTGTCTTTAAGGACATAAATCGTTGGCTGCGGAAGCAGTTTTTTCAACCGCCGGGCGCATTTGGGGGCATTTGTCAGTTTATCATCTTCACCGGCGATATACAGAACAGGCATGATCAATCGTGCCAGGTCCGCATCCGGCAGGACGGGCACTTCTCCGGTATAGGGCGAGTAATTCTTCGCAATGATCCGGATGTAGTCAATAACCGCCTGGGGGATTTGATCTTTGCCGTAAACCATCCGGGTGATGGATTCGCCGCCTTTGCCGCCGCGCAAGCTGAATAATATGACGCGCAAAACAAACGAAAGTCTGACCGGCGCTATGCCGGAAGCCGCCAGCAAAACAATTTTATCTACTTTCTCCGGGTATACGGATGCAAACTTCAGGCACATCCAGGCACCCAGGGAATTGCCCATCAACACCGCTTTTACGATGCCGAGTCCCGTAAAAAGCTCCCCAATCCACTGGGCATACGCCTTGGATTTCATATTCAGTCTGGTTTCTGCGCTATGGCCGGCATCACCGATCAAATCAACCGCAATGACGCGATAATCCTGCGCCAATTGTTTTATGTCGGAAAACCAGGCTGCGCTGTTGCTGGTCGACCCGTGGAAAAGCAACAGCGGCGGCCGGTCGGCCCGACCGGATTCCAAAACATAGGTTGAGCCGTACGAGGTTTCAATATACCGTTCCTGATAAGCAAAATCAGAACCCGACAGCAGTTTGGTATATTGATCCAGAATCTGTTGACGGCCTGGCGGTGATTGGAAGATAGAAGCAGGCGCTTTGTCATTACTTGTGTTTTTAGCCATGATAATCATCCTCCTGTTCCTCAGGCCACGACGATTTTTGCACATCCATAAAGGAATTCATGATATCTGTTAAAAAAGCCGGACTACCGCAGAACATGATCCGAATCATGTGCTCCGGTTCGATATACTGTGAATTCATCGACGAATATTCGCGTTCGGAAGACCGGGCATTCATCATGGCAGTTATCCAGTTTGCAACCTGAACGGCTTCGGCATGATTATCGACCGGGATATCGATGAATGCCGACACACGGATTGTTTTGCCGGCAGCCTGGATGATCGACTGCAGCCCATGCGATGTACAGGCTTCCTTGACGCCGTCCGTACCCTCGACAAACACACTAAGATCATGTCCGGACACCCGCCAGGCCTTGCCGATTTTCTGAGCTTTGAGCCGTCCCTCACGAATATAGCGCTGGATCGTCTTTGGATGCAGATCGATCATAGACGCAATCTGTTCGACCGAGTAAAACTTATCAACCATAATCAATCGCCCCTTATTATTCCTTATAATGTTTTACAATGCCCATTATAAGGAATAATAAGGAACTTTTCAAGTGCCTATAATAACATTTTTTCGAATACTACAGATCGATCATGAGCGCCGGGCGACATCCTCGAGCTTAGCGCAGAAATCAGCGATGATCCTGTCCACTTCCGCTTCTGAACACTTAAGCGGATCAACCAGTCTGA
>CAYRWC010000053.1:0-11289 GCA_964427795.1 uncultured Oscillospiraceae bacterium
GAATCCGGGTATTCATTTCCATAAAATAGAAACGGCGGTCCGCGTCGACCAAAAATTCCACCGTGCCGACGCCGCGATAATCCACCGCGCGAGCCAGACGAATTGCGGCTGCTCCCATCTCCAGGCGCAGCGCGTCGTCACTGAACGGCGAGACGGCTTCCTCCAGCATTTTCTGATGGCGCCGCTGGATGGAACAGTCGCGGTCGCCCAAATGGATCACCCGGCCGTTTTGGTCGGCCAGCAGCTGTATTTCGATATGGCGGGGATTTTGTACAAACCGTTCCAGATAAACGCGGTTGTCGCCAAAGCATGCCTGGGCTTCGGCGCGGGCCGTCTGCCAGGCCGCGGGCAGCTCGTCCGCCGACCAGGCCAGGCGCATACCGCGGCCGCCGCCGCCTGCCGCCGCTTTGATCATAACGGGATAGCCGATTTGCATAGCCGCCCGCAGCGCGTCGGTCACACCGTCCACAACGCCCTCCGTTCCCGGGATGACCGGTACGCCGGCTTCGGCCGCGGTCCGGCGGGCCGAAGCCTTATCGCCCATCCGGCTGATGATCGTTTCGGTCGGTCCGATGAAAATCAAGCCGCACTTTTCGCACATTCTGGCAAAAGCGGCGTTTTCCGACAAAAACCCAAATCCGGGATGGATCGCTTCCGCGCCGCTGATCAGGCAGGCCGTCAAGATTGCCTGAGCATTGAGATAGCTGGCGCCGGCGGCTGCCGGGCCGATACAGATGCATTCGTCGGCCAGCTGGGCGTGCAGGGCCGTCCGATCTGCTTCCGAACAGACCGCGACCGAACGGATTCCCATTTCCCGGCAAGCCCGGATGATCGTCACCGCAATTTCGCCCCGGTTGGCAATCAGTATTTTTTGAAACATTATGCGTCTCCGATCGCGAATATCATTTCCGCCGATGCCGCCAACTGACCGGCGACATAAGCGCGGCCGGTCGCGAAGCCGATCGTGCCGCGCAGGCGGTCCAGACGGACCTCAAACCGCAGCAGATCGCCGGGGAAAACCTTGCGTTTGAAACGAACCTTATCCATACCGCCAAAATAGGCTAAACGGCCCCGGAAAGCATCGCGGCTGAGCACGTAGATCGCCCCGGCCTGAGCCATCGCTTCGATAATCAGGACGCCCGGCATCACCGGGCAGCCCGGGAAGTGGCCGCGGAAAAAATCTTCGCGGCCGGTCACCTGTTTATAAGCCACAATATGGTCTTCGCTCATTTCTTCGACCGTGTCGACAAGGATAAACGGCTCGCGATGAGGGATAATCGCTTCAATAGCCTGACGGTCCATCAACATACTCATTACACTCCAATCCGTATCAGAGGCTGTCCATATTCGATCCGCTGGCCGTTAACGGCAAAAATTTCCAGAACTTCGCCGGTGTACGGGCTGGTCACTTCATTCATCAGTTTCATCGCCTCAATGATGCATAACGTATCGCCGGCTTCAACTTTGGAGCCGATTTTAACAAACGGCTCGCAGTCCGGTGCCGAAGCGGCATAATAAATCCCGACTACCGGAGATTTAACCAGGCCTTCGTCCGGTTTGACAGCCGGATCACGGTCGACAGCGGCTGCGTCGCCGGAATTTTCGCCATTCTCGCCGTCTTTCGGAGCTGACGCCGAGTTTGTTCCGGCGGCGGTTTCCGACGCCGCCGGCACGTTTTCCGGCCGTTCCAGGCGGACCCGTTCTCCGGCCGATTCAAATTCAACAAGGCTCAGCCCGGTCCGTTTCATTTGGTTCATCAAATCCATTATTTCCTGGATCTGCATGGTCAGTCCTCCATCTTTTTCAGGCATAGAGCGGCATTATGACCGCCAAAGCCCAGCGAATTGCTCAGTGCGGCGAAAATCGGCCGGCGGACGACCCGGCCGGGAACATAATCCAGGTCGCATTCCGGATCGGGCGCCGTTAAGCCGATCGTCGGCGGAATCAAGCCGTCCCGCAGCGCCAGGCCGACGGCAATGGCTTCTACGGCGCCGGCCGCGCCCAGCAGGTGTCCGGTCATGGATTTGGTCGAACTGACCAGAACCGAGCCCGCCGCTTTGCTCAGCGCTTTTTTTATAGCCAGTGTTTCGTATTTGTCGTTCAGCGGTGTCCCGGTTCCGTGAGCATTGATGTAGCCGATGTCCTCAGGCGCGGCGCCCGCTTCGCTCATGGCCAGGCGCATCGCCTCCGCGGCGCCTTCGCCTTCCGGATCCGGGCTGGTTATATGGTAAGCGTCGGCTGTCGCGCCATATCCGGCCAGCTCGCATAAAATATCGGCGCCGCGCGCCCGGGCATGCTCCAGTTCTTCCAGAATCACCATGCCGGCGCCTTCACCGATGACAAATCCGTCTCGCCGCGCGTCGAAGGGAATGGAAGCGACGGCAGGGTCGGTTGCTCCGCTGAGCGCTTTCATATTGGCAAAACCGGCCAGCGCGATCGGGGTGATCGGCGCTTCGGCGCCGCCGGCGATACAGGCGTCCAAATGGCCGTATTTGATTGCCCGGAAGGCTTCGCCCAGAGCATGAGCTCCGGATGCGCAGGCTGTTGTCACGCAGAAATTGCTGCCTTTGGTTCCATGAATCATGGATACCTTCCCAGCCGCCATATTGGCAATCATCATCGGTATAAACAGCGGCGATATCCGCTCCGGACCGCCGTTCAAATACAGCTTCCGAAACTCGACCGCCATGGTGTCCAAACCGCCGACACCGCTGCCGATGATGGTTCCGACCCGTGACGCGCCGCAAGCCGCGACATCCAGCCGGCTGCGCCGCATCGCTTCGGCGGCGGCCGCTACAGCGAACTGGCAGTACCGGTCCATTCGCCGCGCTTCTTTGCGGTCCATATAGTCGAGCGGGTCAAAATCCCGGATCTGGGCGGCTACCCGAACGTCCGGAACCGCCGGATCCATGCCTTCCAGCATGCCGATGCCCAAACGCCCCTCGATTAACGCATGCCAGAACGCATCAAGATTCAGACCGATCGGAGTCACGGCGCCCGCTCCGGTTATTACGACCCGACGGCCGCGGGTGACGGCAGACGGAGACTGGTTCATCATAAAATCATTCCGCCTGAGACTTCCAGGACTTGCCCGGTTATATAGGATGCCGCCGGCGACGCCAGGAAAGCGACGACGCCGGATATATCTTCCGGCCGGCCAAAGCGGCCCAAACTGATCGATTGAAGGGCGCCGGCTTTTACGGTTTCCGGCAGGGCGGCCGTCATATCGGTTTCGATAAAGCCCGGCGCCACGGCGTTTACGGTGATCCGGCGGCTGCCGACTTCCTTGGCCAGCGTCTTGGTCAACCCGATTATGCCGGCTTTGGACGCGGCATAATTGGCTTGTCCGGCGTTGCCATGCAGACCGGCTACCGAAGCCAGATTCACGATGCACCCCCGGCGGGCTTTGACCATGTCCGGCAAGACCATCCGGCACATCAGAAAAGATCCGGTCAAATTGGCGTCCAAAACCGATTTAAACTGCTCCAGACTCATCCGCATCGCCAGTCCGTCGCGTGTTAAGCCGGCGTTATTGACTAAAATGCCGACCGGACCCAACGCGGCGTGAATTTCCTGAGCCAGACGGCAGCAGTCATCTTCCAGACTGACGTCGGCTTGAAAAACAACAGCCTTCACGCCCAAAGCCCGGCATGCTTCGGCGACTGCTTCTGCCTTATCGGTCTCTTTCCGGCAGACGAGGGCGATATCATGGCCGGCGGCCGCCAGATCGCGGGCGATCGCCGCGCCGATGCCCCGCGACGCTCCGGTTACCAGCGCGTTCACCGATCACCGCCGTCTGTCCCGCGCAAACCGGGGACGCCGGCTCTGAAGGATTCGCCCAACAGGGAGCCCGCTTCGGCAAACAACTCACGGATCATCTCGGCGGCCGGCTGCCGCTTGTTGACCAGACCGGCCGACTGGCCGGCCATAAAAGATCCCTGCTCCAGATCGCCGTTCTGAACCGCTTTACGTAAAGATCCGATCGTAATCGCTTCCATTTCGTCGAACGTGGCGCCTTGCTTTTCCATTTCGAGCAAATGCCGCGCCAGCTTGTTTTTCAACGAACGGACCGGATGGCCGCCGCTGCGGCCGGTGACGACCGTGTCAATATCGCGTGCTTTCAAGACAAGCTGCTTGTATTGATCATGGATCGTGCATTCCTCGCATACCAGAAAGCGGGTGCCGAGCTGAACACCGGCGGCGCCCAGCATCATGGCGGCCGCTATGCCCCTGCCGTCGGCGATGCCGCCTGCGGCGACAACCGGAATCCGCACCGCGTCGACAACTTGCGGGACAAGAACCATCGTTGTCAGCTCACCGATATGACCGCCCGATTCCATCCCTTCGGCAACCACCGCGTCGGCGCCCAGACTTTCCATCCGTTTAGCGTATGCGACCGAAGCAATGACCGGAATAACACGGATACCGGCATCCTTCCAGCCCTGGATAAATTTTCCGGGGGAACCGGCGCCGGTCGTTACTACCGCGACCCGTTCCTCGCGCACCACTTCGGCCAAAGCTTCAGCCTCCGGATTCATCAGCATGATATTGACACCGAACGCTTTATCGGTCATTTCACGAGTTTTGCGGATTTCCTGCCGCAGCAGGCCGGCATTCATGGATCCGGCGGCAATCAGGCCCAAACCGCCGCCATTGGAAACGGCCGCCGCCAGCGAAGCGTTGGCCACCCAGGCCATGCCGCCTTGTATAATCGGGTAATCAATACCCAGCAATCGGCAAATTAAATTTTGATACATCAAATCATCCTTCCTTATTCATCAGCATAACTTGGTTCAGTCCGGATCCGCGGCCGGCAGTTAATACACAAACACCGACGCCCCGTAGGTCAGACCGGCGCCAAAACCGCATAGAGCCACCGTATCGCCTCGCTTCATCCGACCGGAACGAACCAGATCGTCAAGGCAAATCGGAATACTGGCCGAAGAAGTATTGCCAAAATCGGCTATTCGGGAAACCATCAAGGCCGGATCAACCTTCATCCGCCGGGCAGCGGCCTCGACGATCCGCGTGTTGGCCTGATGCGGTATGATAAAAGACAAATCTTTCAGAGCAACGCCGGCTTGTCCGGCAACCTCCAGAAGGCTTTCCGCCAGAACGCGGACAGCAAATTTGAAGACTTCCTGGCCGTCCATCTGCACGAAATGATTTTTCTGCTCGCCAAAACGATCCGGCCAGACTGCATCCGTCTTGATAAATGGATGGCCGATCTGCAGAGCCCGGCTGACCAGGCAGCGTCCGTTTTTCCCCTCCGCTCCGAGCCGGGCGGCCAAGACGGCGCTGGCTTCACCCTCCGCAGCCCTGCTGCAGACGACAGCGGCGGCGCCGTCGCCAAAAAGCACGCAAGTCGAGCGATCCTGGAAGTCGACCAGTTTACTGAGATTCTCAGCCGAAACGAGAAGAACATGCCTGATCTTCGGGTCCTGCAGATATCGGTTGGCCAGATCGAGCGCGTAAATAAAACCGGCGCAGGCGGCGTTTACATCCAAACAAAACGCATGGTCCGCGCCCAGTTCAGCCTGCAGGATACAGGCCGTTGAAGGCAGGTAATAATCCGGTGTCACCGTCGTCACTAAAATGACATCCAGCTCCGCCGCATCCAGGCCGGCTGCCGCTAAAGCCCGCCGCGCAGCCTCGGCGGCCATATGCCAGGTCGGTTCGCCGGCCGACAGGCGGCGCTCCGAGATTCCGGTTCTCGTTGTAATCCACTCGTCGCTGGTATCCACAATTTGAGCCATCATGTCGTTGGTGACGACCAGATCCGGTAAATAACTGCCGGTGCCGGTTATTTTTAACTGTGTCATGAAAACCTCACCTTGATTTCTTGACCATAATCCGGTATTGTATGGCTATGATCTTTCGTAAGTCAAATATTTTGATTATCAAACTTATATTGATGATAAAGGATATCATCTAAACTGTCAAGGGGAAGGTAGTTGTCGTTATGCTTGCTTGTGTTTTTTCCGGCCAAGGCTCACAATACCCGGGAATGGGGCGCCAAATCTGCGCCGGCCATCAAGAAGCCCGTTTAATTTATGAAGAAGCGGCCGATGTTCTCGGTTTTGATCCTCTCAACCTGACCGACAGCCAGCTTGCCATGACCCGTTATATTCAGCCGGCGGTTGTAACCCTCAGTCTCGCGGTCTGGCGGGCTTTTTTTGCGGCAATGAATGCTCAGGGCGGACCCGGGCTGCCGTTATCCACATGCCAATTCGCCGGATTTTCCCTGGGTGAATACAGTGCTTTGGGAGCGGCCGGCATTCTTGATTTCGCCAGTCTGCTCGGGCTGGTGCGGGAGCGGGCCCGCCTCATGCAAGAAGCGGCTGAACAAAAACCGGGCGCTATGTATGCCGTTTTAGGCCTTAACGATGATCAGATCATGACCGTCCTGGGACAGCCGGCTTATAAAGACCGGGTTTTTGCCGCCAATTTCAACGCGCCCGGTCAGCTGGTCATATCCGGCGAAGAAACCGCCGCGGCCGAATGCGCGCGAACCTTGCTGTCGGCCGGAGCGCGCCGGACAATCCGCCTGAATGTCAACGGCGCTTTCCATACCCCGCTGATGGCCGACGCCGCCCGGGTTTTGAGCCATTATGCTTCCGGGTTGGTCTTTCACGCAACCGAAGGCCGGATATACGGCAATCCGGACGGCCGCTGCCTGACCGGCCGGATCAATTGGCCGGATCATCTGGCAGCTCAGATGATCAGCCCGGTTCGCTGGTCCGACGAAGTTCTTTGTCTGGCGCATGACGGCGCCGGCCGTTTCGTTGAATTCGGCCCGGGAAAAGTCTTATGCGGCCTGATCCGGAAAATAACGCCTGCAGCAGCCGCGTGGCCGGTTGAGGACGACGATAGCCTCGCCGCGGCTCTGCGCGCTTTGAAAACCATTTAAAATTACAGCATGATGACAAACGGAATCGACGGCGCCAATCTGATATAATGTTTGTGAACACAAGGTTCATGGTTCATAAGCAGGAGGTTTAGTATGCAAGATCCGCGTTTAGACCGATTGGCCCGTTTGATGCTGCATTATTCGCTCAAGATCAAACGGGGCGAAGCTTTCCAGATCACCGCCGATATGAGCGCCCTGCCGTTGGTCAAAGCCCTTCTTAAGGAAACGAAAACAATCGGCGCCCTGGCCCAGGTCGAATGGACCAATCAGGAAATAACGCGTCAGCTGCTTGAACTTTATGATCCGAACGACGGAGGCGCTACGGCGGCATTTCTGGCCGACAAGGCGGCCTGCGGCATCCGCCGGTTCCAAAATCTGGTCGGCGATATTGTCATCCGCTCCTATGCCAACGATCAGGAACTGAACGGTATCGATCCGCTCGTACGCCAGATGGATGCCCGCGCGGCCAAGCCATTTAAAGATTTGCTCAATAACCAGCGCCGCTGGGTTCTTTTCGAATATCCGACACCGGGCCAAGCCCAACGGGCCGGCATGTCTTTTGATGATTATCTGGATTTTGTTCTCGATGTATCCTGCGTCGATTACGTGGCGATGCAGAATAATGTCCAGCCGCTCAAGGAACTGATGCAGCATACGGACCGGGTTCGGATCACCGGTCCGGGAACCGATCTGCGGTTTTCCATCCGCGGCATCCCGGCCGTTCCCTGCTGCGGTGATTACAATCTGCCGGACGGCGAGTGCTTTACCGCGCCGGTAAAAGAATCCGTCGAAGGTTTTGTCACCTTCAATACGCCGACCTTGTACTGGGGACACACCCTGACGGGTGTCCGGCTTGAATTCGACAAGGGGCGGATCGTCCGCTCCGGCGCCGATCAAAATGCCGATATTCTGGAAAAGGTGCTCGACACGGATCCCGGAGCCCGCTATATCGGCGAATTTGCCGTCGGGTTTAATCCGCTTATCCGCCGGCCGTTCTGCAACACTTTGTTTGACGAGAAGATTACCGGTTCATTCCATTTTACACCCGGCGCCTGTTATACCGACGCGCCTAACGGCAATGATTCGTCCATTCATTGGGATATGGTCGCGATCCAGCGGCCGGATTACGGCGGCGGCGAAATCTGGTTTGATCAGACGCTGATCCGTAAAGACGGCCTTTTTGTCCTGCCGTCGCTGGCCGCATTAAATCCACCGATATAAGAGAGGTTCACATTATGACATTCGCACTGGTCATCATAGAATTTGCCGGCATGAATCTCCTGCATTGGCTGATATCTTTTTTGGTTCCGCTGATCCTGGTCGGCATGACTCTGATTTATCGTCTGGTCACATACCGGATGCGCCGTTCGGTTCTTGAGCCTGTCGATACGCTCAGCTGGCAGATCGACCAGCTTCAGGGGCGCAGCCTCGATCACCTGCCGGCTGTCGGCAATAATTTCCGTCAGATAACACCCGGGGCCGTCAATTTGGCTTTCGAGCAAATGCAGCAAGATTGCGGCGAACTGTATCAGGGGCGCTGGCTGCCCGACCCGAAAAATTACCTGCGGACCGATGATCTATTAACGCCGTCTCAGCAGAGCGCGATCAGTATGAAGCCTTCGGCGCGGATGCTGGCGATCGGCCTGCTTGGAGCTTTGGTATCCGCCTTGATTCAACAGCCGCTGCCGCCGCCGACTCCGGAATTGTCGCCGGTTCTGATCTTGCTGCCCTTGCTGACCGGTTTGGCGGCCGCCCTGCTGACGGCTGCCGACGCCTATCACATCCGCCGTCAAATACAACTGCGGCTGGATGATCTTTTTCTTGCTTTGTCACGGCATCTGCCTGTCTTCAATGATCAGGCCGGCACCGCCATGCTGATCGATTCTTTTATGGTTTATGACCGGCAAATGAAGGATACGCTGCAATCCTTTACCGAAACAGCCGGCCGGCTGGCCGAAAGCGATATGGCCGACGGCATCCGCCGCAGTGTGGAGCAGGTCCTGACCGAAAGCGTCGCCCCGCCAATCCAGCAAGCCGCTTCCACCTTGGGACGACTGGCCGGCGAGCTTACCAACCGCCAGGAACAGGGCATGCAGGAGCTGGCATCACGTTTTGCCGCCGCTCTGTCGGCCGATTTGGCCGCCCATATGAATCCCGTCAATAAGGAAATCGCCCAGATGGGCGCCTTGATGGCTGATGTGAAAAATTATATCGAATACGCCATGCGGGCCCTGGAAACCGTTCGCCAGCAATCGGACGGCTTACTGAAGGATACGCGCCAGGCGATTGAGGAAACAGCCGCAGCCCGCACCGGCATGGCTTCCGATTTCGCTAAAGTCGACGAACAGCTGCAGGCTATGGCTCATTCGGCAGAAAGCATGACCGCGCTTTACCGGGGCAATGAGCAGAGTCTGTCCGGTTCCTTGCAGGAATTTGGCCGCCGGCTCGATGAAAGCAGCCGCCAATTAAGCGAAACGGTCCGTGAGGCCGTTCAAGCCGCCGGGCAAGCACGGCAGGCGGCGGCTGAACAAGAAAGCTGCGCCGATCAGCATATCGCGGCCATGCGCGAACAGGTCGAACAGTTCAGCGGCCAGCTAAAGACTGATTTGAACCAGCTGCTGGAGCAAATAAACCAAGAAACTTCCGCCATAGCCGGACACGCCGGCGAAATCGGCTCACAGATGGGCCAAATCAACGCGACGCTGAGTAACACAATAAACGATTTTTCCGAATCATCATCGCGTTATGTCCAGCAAACCCTGACCAGTTTCGATACCGGACTGGCCGAACTTGTCGATCGGCTTACGCATACCGCTTTGGAGATTCAAGACGCTGTCGACGCCTTGCCCGCAGCTCTGCAGCAAGGCCCCCGCTACGGATCATGATCCGGAAAGCAAACCGACAGGATCTTGCCCAGACGGCACCGCCGGCCGAAGAAGCCGAAGCGGGTGAAGCGCCGCCCCGTGAAGACAGCCGCGAAGGCAAGTCTTTCCAAGCCAGTCTGGCCACCAGCCGTTCCTTGCTGCCGCTGCCGGAGGAAATGGTTCATGAAGCCGACACGGAAGCGGGTGACCGACTGGCAGCTCGCATCAATGCCGCCGGTCTCGGCCAGGCGACGATCCGTCTTGCTCATGAACTGACCGGCCGTGAGCTGCGCTTGATATTCCCCTTGCTGGCCGGCCGGGGCGATCCGGATATGCGATCCGGCAAATTCCCGGATAAGCTGTATTTGATTGTCCGCGAACGGGCTTGCCCTTCCCTGTATCTGAACGGCTGGATAATTTTTCAGCAGACTTATCCCTGCCCGGCCGTAGCCCGAGCCCTATCCATTTTGTGCGGCATCCTTGAAATCAAACGGGAAACCGGCAGCGCACCGACAACACCTCTTATCAGCGATTTGGCTGCTCCCGACGCCCGTCACTTTATCCGTCATCTGATGCGGGCGTTATCCCACAACCAGATGTCTCTGGATGATTTTATGAAACAATATCAAGTTTCCGGCGAATGGCCTTTCGGCGCGGCATTGATCGGCGAGTGCTTTCTCAGGCAGAACGACGGGCTATACGAAGGCGGGCAGCCGCAATTCAGCCTGATTCTCGGCCGGGTCGATCTTGAGCTGCAAGCTGCTCTTTTACGCCGTCTTTTCAGCCAGACCGATTTGCCGTCTGGAATACGCAACCGGTATTATCAGACCATTTATCGGCAATTCGGCGATCCGGCCGCCGGTCATCCGGTTTGGGATCAAATGAAAAAAAAGGAAGTCGAAGCCTTCCGGCGCTGGGTGGTCGCCGCCACAATCGGCAGCCATTGCCGCAAATCACCTGAAAAAGCCCGCTTTTACCTGCGTTACGCCAATCGGATCTGTCAGGTTGAATCTTGGGATGACAACACTTTATTATTATACTTTCCCGGCTTTGTCATAGCCGATGATCGCCGGCAGCCGCTTTTAGCCCTTTATTATGATCAGCCGCAGCCGACCGTCCATCCTTTTGGCCTGTCCGGAACCGAACAAAAACAAAACCCGGCCAGCCTGGAAATTCCTCACCGCCGGGTCGAAGACGCAATCCGGCGAGCCAGCAGCCAAGGCATCGTCGGACTGCCTTTTGACGAAGAAGGCATTCGCTACAGCGGCGTTTTTCTTGATTTTTGCCTGCACGAAAAACTCGCTTCCGGCCATCGTCATTTATTCCGCCGGCCGGCCGGCCGGATATGACGGTTATGACGCCGGCGGCGATTGACTTGCCACCCGCGCTTGGTTATAATGGCCTTCGTACCCTTCGCCTGTGGAGAAGTAGCGAAGCGGCCGTAACGCGCTGCACTCGAAAGCGAACAAGAGTTTGGGAAGCCGTGAACACCGATCTACTGATCTGACTTGCTTT
>CAYRWC010000054.1:0-11288 GCA_964427795.1 uncultured Oscillospiraceae bacterium
CGATATCGCCAATCTCTACAGTACGATTCAGTCGGCCGAAGCCAGCGCCGAAAGAATTTTTGAGTTGATGGACGAGCCGCCTGAGCCCGCGGACGCCGCGGACGCGCTGCCCTTGGCCGCGCCGGCCGGAAAGATCGAATTTCAGGATGTCTCCTTTGGTTATCGGCCGGATGTCACGGTGCTTTCGCAAATCAGCCTGACGGCTGAGCCGGGCCGGACAATCGCTTTGGTCGGTCCGACCGGCGCCGGAAAAACGACTCTGGTCAATCTTCTGGTCCGCTTCTATGATCCGACGGCCGGACAGGTGATGATGGACGGACGCGATCTGCGATGCTGGCAGCGAAACACCTTGAGGCCGGCTTTCGGCATGGTTTTGCAGGATACGCATCTTTTCAGCGGCACGGTGCGCGAGAATATCCGCTATGGTCGTTTGGACGCTACAGACGAGGAAGTGGAGCAGGCTGCCCGTCTGGTTGGCGCCGATCCTTTTATCCAAAGGATGCCGCAGAGTTATGACACCGAACTGGGCGAGTCGGGAGGCGGGTTTAGTCAAGGACAGCGTCAGCTGCTGGCGATAGCCCGGGCTATCCTGGTCGACCCGGCGGTTTTAATCCTGGACGAGGCGACCAGTAGCGTTGATACGCGAACTGAGATGCTCCTGCAGCAGGCCATGCTTGATCTGAGGCGCGGCCGGACCAGCTTTATTATCGCCCACCGTCTGTCGACTATCCGTGATGCCGACGAAATCCTGGTCATCGATCACGGCGGCATTATCGAGCGCGGTTCGCACCGCGACCTGATGAGCCGGGACAGCTTTTATCATCGTCTGTATCAGGGCCAGTTCCAGATGCCCAATGGGAACGGCGGCTGACCGGATGGCTTTGGCGGCCGGTTCATAACAAAAACAACTCCGGGGCACCACTCCCGGAGTTGTCTTATTGGAGGAGAAAGTATGAAAAGAGTTTCGCTGGTTCTGTTTTCTATAATTAAACTTTAACAGAAGAATTTGTCCGTTTCAAAAAGACAATGCGAAGAATTGTGAACATTTCTGAAACAAACATCTTGGCAAAACTCCCGAATCAATCATATACCAGGTCTTTGATGTCGGCGGAATCGATGTTGTCTTTGGTGTAGAATTTGGCGCCGGTGTCGATATTGGATACTTTCTCGCCTTTATAAGCCTTATATGCCAATTCAACCGCTTTATAACCAATGTTATAAGGATCCTGGGTGATCGAACCGAGGAAGTATCCGGCCTTGACGGCGGTTTTCTGACGGACGCCGGCATCAAAACCGACGGCGGTGATGCCTTTGCTCTTCAGGTCGGCGCCTTCATTAGATGCTTGCAGGATGCCGTTGGCGGCGGCTTCATTGGATCCATAAATGGAGATGACATTGTTCTTGCCCATCAGCGTCGACGCGGTGGTGGCAATATCGGTGGCGTCGGTGGTTGCGCTGACGCCGACATCGATGACGACGGCTACGGTTTTTTCATCGACGTTGTTCTTGTATTTATCGTGTCCGACAACGGCGACGCTGCTGATACCGCCGGCTTTCAGCAATTCGACCATTTTGTCGATATAACCGGAGGTGCGGCTGGTAACCGACTCGCTGGTCGCGTCCTGCGATAATACGGCGAGGCGTACCGGTGAACCGGCTTTGCCTTTGGACAGATCGGCTTTGACGGCTTCATAGACCTTCTCGGCAGCCAGAGCGCCGGCCGCTTTGTTATCCGTCGAAGCATTGGCATAAACAGAGCCGGCCGGAGCGTTCGGTACGCCGGAGTCAAAACCGATGATCGGGATCTTTTTCGACAGCGCCGTGTTCAACTGATCGGTGACCGACTCCGTTGACAGCGCGGCCAGAGCTATGGCGACGGGATTTTTGGCCAGAGCTGAATCGAGCATTTGGACCTGATCCTGGATGTCGGACTCGCTGGCCGGTCCTTCAAAAGTGATGGTCACGCCTAAATCGGCGGCCGCCGCGTCGGCGCCTTTTTTCACGACCTGCCAGAACTGATGCTGAAATCCTTTGGAAATGACGGCAATATAGGGCTTTTCACCTGACGCGGTCGTTTTTGCGGTGCTGCCGCCCGGAGTGCAGGCGGTCAGAGCCAGGATGGGTACCAACGCAAGAACCAATAAGAGCACGGGAAGTTTTTTCTTGCCTTTCATAGGGGTCCTCCTCATACATGTCAGCCGTTCAGGCTGTAATTTGATCCTGCCGACGGCAGGTAATCAACGCTTTTTCTGCTGGCTGATATCCATCAGGACAGCGACAATGACAACGATACCGGTAAAAAAGGTTTGATAATGAGGCTGCAGATCCATCGAGGGCAGGCCGCTGCGCAGGATGCTCATGATCATGACGCCGATCAGTGTTCCGAAGACCGAGCCGACGCCGCCTGATAGAGAGGTGCCGCCGATGACGACGCCGGCGATGGCGTCCAGCTCGAATCCCTGGCCGGCGCCGGGCAGAATGGTGGTATAGGTGGCGGCATAAGCGATGCCGCTGAGTCCGGCGCATAAACCGCTGATGATATAAGGGATGGCTTTCCAGAAAACGACATTGACGCCGGATAGCCGCACGGCCTCTTCATTGCTGCCTATGGCGAAGGTATAACGGCCGATTTTCGTTTTTGTCAAGATGATATGCGAGATCAGCAGGACAACGATCAGGAGGACGGCTCCGGTGGGGATCATGGTGTTGCCGCCGGTCTGCAGTTTGGAAAAAATGGTTCTGAACCAGCCGTCCGGCGATGTCCGGGCCGGGAAATTGATCGTTTGGACATTAGAAATAATCGAACTGATGCCGATGGAAATCATCATGGTGCCCAAAGTGGCGATAAAGGGAGGCAGCTTCAGACGGGCGACCAGAATGCCGTTCAGTAAGCCGAACAAGGCGCCGGCCACAACAATAATCACCAGAGCCGCGGGGAAGGGCACGCCCCATTTCGCCCAGGCGACGCCGCCGATCATCGTGGAACACATGGCCACGGTGCCTAAAGACAGATCAATGCCGCCGGTAATAATGACAAACGTAACGCCGATGGCCAGGTAGCCGATATAATACGACGCGTCGAGTATAGCCACCGTCGTATCCAGGGACGTAAAGTTTCTGCCCAGGAAAGCGAAAAGGATATAGATCAGAATCATGGCGGCCAGGGCGTATATGCGCTGGCTTCCTTTCAGGCGCCATTTGTTTTTGCCGGCGGGGACGATGTCTGGTTTGTTCTTCACGTTCATTGCTCCATCTCTCCAATCAACGATGCTTATGGGCCAGGCCCATGATAGCTTCCTGCGATGAGCCGGCGCCCAGTTCGCCGGTAACATGGCCTTCGCACATGACGACAATACGGTCGGCCAGCCTGAGGACTTCCGGCAATTCGGACGAAATGACCAGAATTGCTTTACCCTCGTCGGCCAATTCATGAATCAGCTTGTAAATCTCGCTTTTGGCGCCGACATCGATTCCTCGGGTCGGCTCATCGAAAATCAGGACCTCGCTGTTGCGGATCAACCATTTGGCGATGACGACTTTCTGTTGGTTGCCGCCGGACAGGTTGCGGACCAACTGCTTGATCGACGGGGTTCTGGTGTTTAGTTTATTCACATAGAGCTGGGCGGTCTGATTGATATCCGCTTGATGGACAAAAAGCTTGCCGGCGTAAGCGTTATAATTGGCCAGAACCGAATTTTCGGCGACAGAGAGGCCCAGTGCCAGACCAAATTGTTTACGGTCTTCCGACAAGTAGCCGATGCCGGCGTTAACGGCGTCGCGCGGCTGATTGATGATGACGGGACGGCCGTTGACTTTGATGGTTCCTGTTGTTTTAGGATCGGCTCCGAATACGGCGCGGGCGACTTCTGTGCGGCCGGCGCCCATCAGGCCGGCAAAACAAAGGATCTCGCCCTTCTTTATATTGAACGATACATCCCGAACCATGCGGCCGGCATTGAGGTTCTCGACTTCGAGCACGTACGGCGCGTTAGGCGGGCAGTTGCTTTGGGTTTTCGGCTGGTCGAAAATGATGCGCCCGACCATCATCTTGACGATCTGATCGTGAGTTGCATCCTTGGTCAGCAGGGTGCCGACATATTCGCCGTCCCGCAAAACCGTGACCCGGTCGGTGATGCGCTCGATCTCATCCATGCGGTGGGAGATGTAGATCATGCCGACGCCTTTGGCTTTCAAGTCCCGCATCACGGCAAACAAGTGGTCGATCTCCGTATCGGTCAGAGCGGCTGTCGGCTCGTCAAGAACCAGGATTTTGGAGTGATAGGAAATCGCTTTGCCGATTTCGACCATCTGCTGCTTGCCGACGGTCAGGTTGCCCAGCAGTTCGCCCGGATTGATATCGATACCCAGCGATTGAAGGATTGCTTCGGTTTGCTTGTTCAAGGCATGGTCGTCGAGAAATGGACCATGCGTTTTTTCGCGGCCGATAAACATATTTTGCGCGACCGTCAGATGATTCATCATGTTGAGTTCCTGATGAATCATACAAATGCCTTTTTCCTGGGCTTCGCGCGTGTTTGACAAATGAATCGGACTGCCCATGTAGAAAATATCGCCCTGGTCGCGGGCATATATGCCGGTCAATATTTTCATCAGGGTAGACTTGCCGGCCCCGTTTTCCCCGACAAGGGCATGTATTTCACCTTCGTTCAAATCAAAATGAACGTTGTTCAGAGCCCGGACGCCAGGGAAGCTCTTGCTGATATTCGTCATTTTGAGAATTTGCGTATTCAACCCATCACCACCCTTTGCGTAATTTCGACACTTACATGGTAACAGGCCGCAAAGGGGGAAAATATTGATTTTTTCCAGCAAAATATCAGTTTTCTCTGTGTCGGCGCGATTGGCCGCCGTTTGCTAATCAGCAGATCAATGATCGGAAAAAGCGATTATTCAAAAGGGAAAAGCAGCTTTTCATTTTCCTCCAGGTAAATCGTATCTTTGGTGATCAGGATCGAGCCGGTATCGACGAATGGCTCGATAGACCTGCCCCGCAGCGCGTCCAGGGTTTTGACAATAGCCAGGTAGCCCATGTTGAAGGGGCGTTGGATGACGGTTGCGCTGAGAATGCCGCGTTCCAAATAAGATATTTGTTCATAGGAGCTGTCGAAGCCGACCAGTTTGATGCGGTTCTGGGCGCCGGCCGCTTCGATGGCCCGCGCCGCGCCGACCGTCGTGTTTTCATTCAGGCCGATGATGCCGCCGACATCCGGATCGGCAAGCAGGTCGGCGACATAGGCATAAGCGGCGTCATAAGATCCGCCGGCATCGTAGGTCGGCAGAATCGGGGTTTCCGGATTCATGCCGTCGCGGACGCCGCGGTCCCTGTTTTGTGAGGAGTTCGTCAGAATAAGCGGCGAAATGACGGCGACCTTTTTATTTTTGGGAATCAAATCCCGCATGGCACGGCCGGCTTTCAAGCCGGCTTCATAATTGTCGGTGGCCACAAAAAAGCGTTCCAGCCGGCCTTGGCTGTCGCTGAGGTTTGAATCCAGAGTAACCAGCAAGATGCCGGCTTCCTTGACGGCCTGCGCGGCATCGGTCAGCCGTTCATAATCCGTGGCGGCCAGGATAATGGCATCCGGTTTCTCCGCGATCGCCTGATAAACCATGTCGATCTGCAAATCGATTTCCGCTTCGATCGCCGGCGCCCGGTATTCGCAAAGAGCGCCTGTTTCTCTGGCCGCCGCTTCGATGCCGCTATTCAGACTCCACCAGAACGCCATTTGCATGTCGGATGATTTACTGATCACGATGATTTTTTGGGGCTTGCTGTTCAGGGCGGCCGGCAGTGTATAAGCGAGGACGACGGCCAGCAAGGCCAGGAAGATGAAGAAGCCGAGAAAAATGCGGCGCTTGTATCGTATCCATTTCCTGATCAACGACATAACGGCCTCCTTCTACTCGAAAATAAGCGGCATGATAATCGTGACGCAGGTATTCATGCCGTCAGGCATTTCAACATCGCCATCTATGCCGCCGGCATCGTGATTTTGATTCGATGAAATGATAACGCCGTATTCCGATCCGAAATACAATTTGATCCGGTTATTGACGTTGATGAGCCCGATGCCGCCGTCTTCCGATTCCTGGTCGGATTTGGCCTGAAAATCGATATGTTTCTGAAATCCGACGCCGTTGTCGCAGACATGGATCAACAGACACGGACAATCCGGCTTCGAGCCGTCTTCACGCCCCGGTCCCCGATAAGTTCCCGATGCTGCCGAAATGAGGATCATTCCGTTTTGCTTCATTTGTTTGATCCCGTGGTACAAGGCATTTTCAGCGAGGGGCTGGATGATCAGCCGCAGCACGCGCGCCTGTAAAAGCTCCGGATCGATATCGATGCGGTAGGTGAGCTTCTCGAGGTAGCGCATTTTCTGGATCTTCAGATAATTGGCGACATAATCGATCTCGGTCTGGAGTGAAACCAGGTCGCCGGCATCATTGGCGCTGGCGCGCATCAGCTTGGACAGGGACGAGGTCATGTCGATGATTTTGTCATTATCACCCATCTCGGCCATCCAGATAATGGATTCCAGGGTGTTGTACAGAAAATGCGGACGGATCTGAGACTGCAGCGCTTGAATTTCGCTGTGCCGTTTTTGTTCTTCAATCAAAAGGCTTTCATCGATCAATTTTTTGATCCGTTCGGTCATCACGTTAAAGCGGCTGCCCAGTTCGGCTATTTCATTATTGACGTGCAGTTCGGCTTTGGCGTTGAAATCGCCCTGCTCGAACCGCCGCATCGACGCTTTCAGCGCGAGAATCGGATCGGTCAGTTTCTTTGACGCGATAATCGATACGATGATGGCGATGACGGCAAAAAAGAGACCGGCCGCAATATATACAGCGACATAGGCCGGCCCGATGGTGACCAGCTTGTTGGTATTCAGCACGCTGACCAGGTTCCAGCCGGTGTTTTCCAGCATGATGCTGGTGTAGATATAACCGTCGCTGATGACGGAAGATGGCTGCTGACTATGGGATACCAGGTCAAAACGCTCGGTTTTGATGCCGCTGTAAATCAATTTTTGCTGGGGATGGTAAACCAGGCGGTTATCATCGCCGACAATAAAGACATAGCCGCTGTTTTGATTCGATATGTTGCTGCAGATATCGGAGATCTGCTGGTAGTTCAAGTCGATCATCAGGATGCCCTTCAGCTCCCGGCCGACGTAAAGCGCCCGGCTGAGCGTGACGACCCACGGATATTCACCGGCGACGATATTTTCCACATGGGAAGAAGACAATACCGGCTGGCCGGCGGCGCCGACGGTTCGTTTGTACCAGTCGAAGCTCGTAAAATCCCAGGCCTGGTTCAGGGCGATGCCGGATCTGCTGCTGACAAAAGACCCGTCCGGCCGCAGAATCATCAAGTTGACAAAATCAGGCCGGATGGCAAAGATCGTCTGCAATTTTTCAGTTACGACCTGTTCCGACGTTGCCAATTCATGAGATAAATAGCGCACGACATCCGGATCCTGAACGATAAAATCCGATACATCGGTCATTTCGCCGACATAATAGCTGATGCTGTTATTGATCTGAACAAGCAGCTGTTCGGCGTAAATAATGGAGCTGTGCCGCAGGATGCCGGCCGCGAGAGAGTAGGAAAGCGGCAGCATGATCGCCAGCAGGCCGACAATGACAAACAAGGAGGTGTACAGGATGCTGTTGCGCAAATGGCTTGGCCGTGCACGCGCCATGACGTCAATTCCTCCTGCCGAAAGATTTGCGGTATTCTCTGGGCTTCATGCCGGTGCTCTTTTTAAAAGCGACAGTAAAATATGCCGGATTTTCATAACCCACCCGTTCGGCGATCATATAGAGCATCATATCGCTGTTGACAAGCAAATCCTTGGCCTTCTCGATGCGGACATCCGTCAGGTATTCGATAAAGGTCTTGCCGGTTTCTTCTTTAAAAAACGTGCTGAAGTAGCTCATGCTGACGGCCAGATGATTGCACAGGGCGTATAACGACAGAGTATTGTCGTCGTAATGCTGCCGGATATATTGTATGGCTTTGGCGGTTAGCCGTTTGGCGGAGCTTTGGCGGGTGCCGCGCAGATACCGGACGCAGTCGCCGCAGAATTGCGTCAGCCAGGCTTGCAGCTGCCGCAGATAATCGGTGTCGTTCTTGTCCGGCAGTATAGACTTTATATCCGGGCCGGACAGCTGATCGTCGGATTCCAGGAGGTGCAGCAGCCGGTTGGCAAACCGGTTGAAAGCAAAATGAATGTCCGTCCTGGACATAGATGAAAGCCGGAGAACCAGCATAAGCTGTTCGATCAGCACCGCGATTTTCTCTTCGTCCTGCAGTCTGATCTGCGTAATCAGATTCTCCTCATACTGGGACCAATCGAATTTTTTACTCTGGTTCTTGATATCTTCCGCCGATAAAATCGACGAGGCGGAAACCAGGGAACGGTATTCCAGAACATGCTCCGCTTCGGTCCAGGAATCTTTCAGCTGAGTCAGAGAAGCGACGATCTTTCCCATGCCGGCGGTCACCTCAATATGAAACAGCTGGTCGATTTTATCATGAATTTGCCCGCACAAAGCATATCGGGTCTCATCAAGGGCGTCGGGCCGGTCGTTTCCGCATAGCAGAGCGGCGCGGCCGTCAGGCAGGGTGAAAGCCATCGCGTCGGCAACCATGGCGGTCATTTCCTCGGCGATATTGAAAATCATGAACTTCAAAAGCTCATGGCCGACATTCAGTTTCTGCGCCGCTTCCGCCGCCTGCTCGATTAAAAGAATGCTCACGGCATAATAAGCCTTGCCGGCCGATAGATTGATCGAACGCAGCTCATTAGCCAGAATGTTGAGATCGTCCACACCATGGAGCAGCCGGTTTAGAACCTGATCTCTGACCAGCGGGCTGTTGATATGGAGCATTCGTTGAGCGGTATCGACCTGACGCCGCCTTTCGCGCTGCTCATCCAGAATGCTTTTCGATTCGGCCAGGATATCCTTGAATTCATGAGAAGTAATGGGCTTGAGAATATACTTGCTGACTTGATTGTTGATCGCCTTTTGTGCGTATTGAAAATCATCGTACCCGGTGAGGATGATGACGCGTGTCCCGTGTCCTGCTTTGGCGATCTGATCGGCCAGTTCCAAGCCGTTCATAAAGGGCATGCAGATATCCGTGATCACCAGATCGGGCAGCAGGACAGAATATTGCTCGGCGGCTTCCCGGCCATCCTCGCAAACGGCGGCCACCTCGAAATCATAAGCGGCAAAATCGATGCTTTTCATGATGGCGTCGCGCGTCAGCGGCTCGTCCTCAACAATCATCAATCGATACATATAAACCTCATGGAATTAAAGCGTTCGTAATTATTATAATACCATCTGGTTTATCCGGTCAAAAAGTGTTTTGATTGCCAATGCCGCGGGATTGGACTACAATGTGGAACGGTCGGAAACAGCGGCCGGGTGGCCGTTCGGTTCTTTCCGAACGATAAGCATCGGAGGACAGGATTATGGCATCGGAACTAAGCAAGAAAGCAGAGAAAATACAAGCCGTACTCAATCGGTCCGGTTATGACATGCAGGTCGTCGAATTGGCCGATTCAACCAGAACGGCTCAGGAAGCCGCCGACACGATCGGCTGCGCCATCGGCCAGATTGCGAAATCCCTGGTTTTCAAAGGCAAAATCAGCCTTCAGCCGATTATGATTGTTGCCAGCGGCAGCAATCGCGTAAACGAAAAGATCGTTAAAGAACTGATCGGCGAAAAGTTGGAAAAAGCAGATGCGGATTATGTGCTCGAGAAAACCGGATACGCCATCGGCGGCATACCGCCGGTCGGACTTATCAAGGAAATGACGATCCTGATCGACGAGGACTTGCTGCAATATGATGAAATCTGGGCTGCGGCCGGCACACCGCATGCCGTTTTTAAATTGACGCCGCAGATCTTGTGCGAGATCACGGCAGGAAAAGTGGCCAGAATTCATTGATCGGCGCAACACGATCCGCTATAAAGAAACTGGCTGTATTGGGGATCTTGAAAGAAACCACCAATACAGCCAGAAACCGCGTGTTTGTTTATGAGAGGTATCTGGAAATTCTGAGAAAAGATACGTGATTTACAGGGCCTTTCGCTCCGGCAGACCGGTCAGGCCCAGACGCTCAGCGGATTCTGCCGGTGGCATTCCTCGATGACGG
Organism: uncultured Oscillospiraceae bacterium; assembly: GCA_964427795.1. Taxonomy (GTDB): domain Bacteria; phylum Bacillota; class Clostridia; order Saccharofermentanales; family UBA5734; genus JAYFQE01. The sequence goes on from CAYRWC010000054.1 coordinate 10,198, forward strand.
CGATCTGCCGCCGGATTTGCTGCGGCGTAACCTCCAGCGGCGCGCCTTCCGCCAGAGTCCGGTATAGCATCTGGTAGTACCGTGCCGTCATGTTGGCAAAGGTTCCGAAAGACTCCGCCGAGTCGACATCATCGGAAACTTTCCAGTGTCCCTCGTGCCAGGTCAGGGTTTCGCCGCAGTAAGCCGGCAGTCCGTCCGCGGTTTCCAGCGGTTCATAGATCAATTTCTGCGGCGGGCATTCCGCCGGGATAATATAGCGCCATTCCATCTCTTCCATGGATCCCTTCATGCCGCCGCAAGTCCCTTGAACATTATAGGTAAAACAGGGGTAAGTGCAGCAAGAGGAGATTTCCAGGTCGATGAGCGGATGGTTTTTGCCGGTCATAATCAGCTTGACATAATCTTCGGCGTCGCCAAAGGTGTTGGCCCGATCCATCCGGCAGAAGACCTCCGGCATATCGTCGCCGCCAAACAGCTGCAGAGCCTGATCCAGCGGATGCGGTCCGGTGTTCCGGAGATTGCCGCCGTTATACCGCTGGATGCACTGCCAGTCCCAGCGTCTGGCAAATCCGTTGAAGGCGATGCTGATCTGCACAATCCGGCCTAAAACACCGGAATCGATCACCTGCTTGACCTTGCGGAAATAAGCGGAAAAACGGGATTGCTGGAAAATGGCGAAGACAGATCCTGATTCCTTTGATGCCGCGATCAGGCGGTCCACTTCCTGAACGTTTTTCGCCAGCGGTTTCTCGCACAGGACATTGAAGCCTTTTTTCAGAAAGAGTTCGGTAACCGGCACGTGAAGGTAGCTGGGCGTGCTGTTGACGACCAGATCCAGGTCGGTGCGCTCCAGAAGCGGCTGATAATCGCTGTAGGTTTGACAGTTAAAGGTTTTTTCGGCGTTCAGACGGCGTTTTTCCAGAGGATCGGCAACGGCGACGACCTGGAACAGGTCTCCGCAGTCCTTGAAATACTGGCCGTGGATCGACCAGCCGCTTCTGCCCTGGCCGATAATGGCAACTTTCAATGTTTTCATCACAATTCACCTCTCAAGATCAATTCGGTAAAATCAGGCTTTCACCAATATTTTA
>CAYRWC010000055.1:0-8771 GCA_964427795.1 uncultured Oscillospiraceae bacterium
TCGCTCTAAAATGCGTCTCACCGATACCGGACAAGCGTCCGCATCTACACGGATTACAGCGTTTATTGGCTCAGGAACGCCGATGCCGGCAGGTTTTTTCGGTTCATGTGCCGGATTGGGAGGTCTGTTTATATCGCTGTTCATGTTTATCGGGATCCCGCCTTTCGTTGTTATAACCTGTTATAATAATGGTAATCGATATCAGGCTTTTTATTCAAGAGTCAAACGTCATATTGGAGGTTGGTTCATGCTTGACTCATATTCAGCAAGTACGCGTCGTTTGTCCCTGCAAACATTGTATAATGTACGCGACCTTGGCGGATATCCTGTTCCGGGCGGCCGTCGGACCGTATGCGGACGTTTTCTGCGCGCCGATGCGCCGGTGCGGTTAAATCAATCTGACCGGCAGACGCTGCTCCATTTCCCCGTACGAACCGTTGTCGATTTGCGCAGTCATAGTGAGCTGCGGCAGCAACCGCATAATCTCAAAGATTGTCCCGGAATTTTCTATAATCATATCCCTTTGCTCGGTGATGAACTGGAAAGAGATATAGCCATGTTGAAGCAACAAAAAACAGGTGAGCGGACTGTTGATTTGTCCGATCTCTATATTTATATGTTGGACAACGCTCATCAGGCAATCGGCAGCGTTATGAATTGCCTGGCAGAGGCTCCGGAAGGCGCCTGTTTATTCAATTGTTCACACGGGAAAGACCGCACCGGGCTGATCGCGGCTTTACTCCTGCTTCTTGCCGGCGTCAGTGAAAATGATGTCGTCGACGATTACAAAATAAGCCAGGTTTTTCTTCAGCCTTGGTTTGATACTTTTATCGATCAGATTCCCGCCGAAAACCGAATCTTCTTTAATACAAATCCGGAAAACATGCAAAAAACATTGCTGTATTTTTATCGTCATTATCCATCTGCCGAAGTCTATATCCGGCAATGCGGCGTTCATCCGGCAACGATGGCAAGCCTGAAAAAAAAGCTTCTTGTGCCTGGCGATTTTCAATGACATCAAGCCTAAAAGTCAACTGTCCAGTAAAACCAATTCGATCGCCGATATCACATCCTGATCGATTACAAAGCGCATTTGCACGTCACCGGCGTCCGTATTGCCCCGGATTATATAATTTGTCTCATTCGCAAAAGGATAGATGGACAAAATATCCGCCGTTGTCTGCCCCGGCTTTAATCCGGAGCCGATATGACAAGCCGGGTCGCGCAATTTTATCTCGGTAATCTGGCCGTTCCAGCGGCTGTGTCTGAAACATGAACCGACCGCTTTCAAATCCAGACTTTGATAGGATAACGCCAGCTTCTGAGTGCCGTTGGCAGCTGTTGTGCATGTTGTATCATCATGGAGCAAAGGAGCGCCGATAATACTCTCCAAGTCGCGAGACTTGATTTGAACAGGTTCTTCTTTGATATATTGCCCGATTTGCATGAGATACTTATCGGTATAATAAACCTGATAATCGGCAGCGCCGATCACATCCGGAATAACGTCAAAAATCCGGCAGCTTCGATCCGTCTGGCCAACCATTTCAATCGAACGGCTGACCGATTGAGATTGATCAGGATTGGTTATGCCTAGTTCGTCAAAACCGATCCCATCCATTCTGGCATAGGTCAGTTTAAAATCAGAGGTCTGGGAACTGATATTATTCTGATAAAAATCAATAATCCGCTTGGAGCGCAAATTCAAGATATCCTGCGGCAATTTCTGCGGTTTCAGCAAGACAGCCAAAGCAGCTGTGTCCGATTGGTCGATGGCATTAAAATAGAGAGATGAAAAATCCTGTAAATCAAGGATTCTTTCCACCCATTCTTTCGATAATCCGACCGGCTGATCTTTGGGTGATTGAATAAAAACGCCGAATTTTGCCTCACCGCGGCCGGATTCCTGATAAATAAGCCAAAAGCCCTGCAGATTGGCGACCAAGTCTTTCTGTTCGGGCAAACGAGATAAAATCACCTGTTTTACTTCTGTTTCTTCGGCATCCGACATATGGGTAAAAGAAGCCAGGTCGCCCGATATGCCGCGCCGCAAAAATTCTATATACTGCTGGAATTGATCTTTCGATAAGCCGTCCAGCTGTTTTGCCGGAATACTGTCATATGTTGAAGCAATATCGCTCTTGTTGCTTATTGTGTCGGCTATCTTTTGTATCAGCTCATAATCTGAGAGCATGCCGTTACTTGCCTGCCCTTGTCCAAAAGTACGCCAATTGTCAGGAATCAAGCTGTTTAGACGATCGACGGCGCCGGAACAAGATGAGAGCAGCAAGGTGCTTATAATCATGATTATAAAGAAAAACCGCCGTGTTTTTTTCATGACAAATGCTCCTTGTCCTTCAAGGCGATCTGATCGGCTTGTTCACGGTAAGCCATAAATTTTTTCCGGGCTCGCCGCAAGGCATTATCTACTGTTTTCACCGGAATATTCAAACACCCGGCGATTTGCATATAACTTAAATCCTGAAGAAAAAGGAGAACGCTCTGCCGTTCTAAAGGAGATAAGTTTTGTTGGATAAAATAAGTAAGGTCGGCCATATTTTCTTGATTCATCAGTTCCTGTTCCGGGTCAGGACTTGCCGATGTGCCTAAATGATCGGACATAGGCAGATCATTATCCGAGTCTGCCATCGGTGTCAGGCTTTGCAGAGATATCGACTGGTTAAGTAATTGATGTTTTTTCCTGGATGCTTGCCGAACGGCATCTGTAATTTGCGCCATGATACAATAAGCAGCAAAAGCGGCAAAAGGGACATGATGCTCCGGGTTGTAATCCCGGATTGCTTTAAAAAGACCGATCATCCCTTCTTGTATAACATCCTCGGCATCTGCGCCGGCCATATACATCGCCGCGGCTTTGCTTCGAACCAATCCCTTATATCGAGTCAGCAACAACTCCATAGCCTGGCTGTCATTCTCGGCAACCCGGTCTAATAATTCTTGATCGGATGGATAAATCTGATCCGATCCCGATTGGTTCCGCTCACTTTTCACGTTCAGACCGCTCCCGGTGAATCCGTTATATCCTTTTTGCAGCGCCGGTATGCGGCTTCAAAAACAACGATGCCTGAAGCAACCGCGGCATTGAGCGAATTGACGCGCCCATGCATGGGAATAGATACCAGAAAGTCACAGTGATTGCGCAGCGCGGGGCCTAATCCCTCGCCTTCGCCGCCGATTATAATCGCCATGGCGCCCCGCCAATCGACGTCATGATAATCAACCGTGCCGGCAGCATCAGTACCGGCGATCCAGAAACCGCTTTCCTGTAAATGAATGACGGTCTGTGTCAGATTGGTCACCCGACATACCGGCACATGCTCAATCGCCCCGGCCGACGCTTTGGCTACCGCCGCATCCAGGCCGACCGAGCGGCGCTGGGGAATAACGACTCCGTGAACGCCCGCCGCATCGGCAATCCGCAGGATGGCGCCAAGATTATAGCTCTCTTGCAGCTCAGCCAAGATCAAAAGGAGCGGACTGATTCCTTGCTCGGCCAGACGGCCAAGCAAATCATCCAGCTCAACATATTCATGAGCCGCGACTTGAGCGATAACGCCCTGGTGATTGTGGGTTTCCGACATTTGATCCAAAACGCGGCGTTCCACTTCGATCAGGACGGCGCCTGCTTCACGGGCCGACGCAATAAGCCGGGCGAGTACCGGGTCCGGTTTTTCTTCTTTTTTAGCAACCCATAATTTGTTTATCGTCCGGCCGGCTTTTATTGCTTCCATGATCGGATTGCGGCCTTCAAGACGGTCCGGTGAACCGGCTTCGGCTTCCTGCCGCACCGGCGGTAAAGAAGCGCGGGCAGAGTCCGGCACGGGCGCCGGGTAAGGTATTCTTTTATTCTGCGGTCGCTTGGACTGCTGGTTCATGAGTACCATCCTCCAGAATCATGGCCATTAAATGGTCAAGGCGAACTTCATCTTTTTTGAGGTATAAATAGCCGATGACCGCTTCCAATCCTGTCGCCATCAGATAATCCGCCGGATCCGCGTGCTTGGACATGCTGCCGGGCTGGCTGTTGCGGCCTCGGCGAAAAATCGCGGTCTCTTCGTCGGTCAGCAGCGGCATGAGGCGCTGCATGGCTGCCGCCTGAGCGCCGGCTTTAACCAAGTGAACGGACATGCGATGCAAAGCGCCCGACTTGCCTTGATAATGGCTGCTGGTAAACAGCCGGACATACAGCTCATAAACGGCATCGCCAATATAAGCCAAAACCGAAATCGGAGTCTCCCGCAGGTCACCTGCCACAGCTGCCATGATCATAAGCGGCTAACCTTAGGTCCCTGCGGCGTATCTGCGACAATATAGCCCATCTGCTGGATTTCCGCGCGGATAGCATCAGCTTTCGGGAAATCCTTGGCCTTCTTGGCGGCGATCCGTGCCGCGACCAGCGCCATGATGGCCTCCGGTACGGCCGTTTCTTCCGCCGGCCGCAAGCCCAGTACATCCAGCAACTCGGCGAGCGTTTTACCGGCCCGGCGCAAGACGCCGGCATCGATTCCCGGGCAGGCGGCAGCCGTATTGGCTTGTCTGACCAGTTCAAAAATAGCTGCCAGTGCGTCTGCCGTATTTAAATCATCGTCCATAGCTTCGATAAAGGCTTGACGATAATCGGCACAGGCTTTATCCAATGCCTCGCTCACCGCCTCCGCTTCGGCGCCCTCCGGTTTCTCAGCGGCATGTCCGGCAACAAAGTCGAGATTTTCCAGACAGGTCTTGATCCGATTCCAGCCATTTTGGGCGGCAGTCAGCAATTCTGCCGTAAAATTGATCGGCATACGGTAATGACCGCCCAACATAAAAAAGCGTAAAACCAAATAATCAAATTGCTGTGATAAATCGCGGACCGTGAAAAAATTGCCGGCTGATTTCGACATCTTTTCCTGATCGACATTGATAAAACCATTATGCAGCCAATAACGGACGAACGGCTTGCCGTTCGCTGCTTCGCTCTGAGCGATTTCGTTTTCATGATGCGGAAAAATCAAATCCTGACCGCCGCCGTGAATATCAATAGTAACGCCAAGATATTGCCTGATCATGGCCGAGCATTCGATATGCCAGCCCGGACGACCGTCGCCCCAAGGGCTGGGCCAATAAGGTTCGTTTTCCTTTTTCTTCTTCCAGAGCGCAAAATCCATGCTGTTCCGCTTATCGGTTTCGCCGCTGACCCGTTCGCTGGCACCGCTCTCCAAATCATCAAGGTTATGATGCGACAGTTTGCCATAATCAGGTTGGCGGCTGACATCAAAATAAACGCCGTCTTCGGTTTCATAAGCAAAACCTTTAGCTACCAGTGTTTCAATCATACCGATAATCATGGGCATGCATTCTGTAGCGCGCGGGTGAACGGTAGCCCGACGGATATTGAGTTTATCGGCATCGATAAAATACTCATCGATAAACCGATCCGCCAGTTGCTTGATGGTTATGCCGTCCGCTCTTGCCCGATTGATCATCTTATCGTCGATATCCGTGAAATTTTGGACATAAGTAACCTGGTATCCCCGATATTCCAGATAACGGCGCAATGTATCATAAGTTATAAAAGGCCTGGCGTTCCCGAGGTGAAAGTAATTGTAAACAGTCGGTCCGCAAACATACATTTTTACTTTTCCAGGTTCCAGGGGCTCGAATATTTCTTTTTCCCGACTTTGTGTATTATAAAGCTTCAACATGTTTTTCTATACCTCCAGATCACTTGTCTGTTTGTTTTTACCGGAAGAATAAGACAATATTGGTTTCATCCGGATTGCGTTCCCGAATTATTCAGATCATTACCTGATCCGTTCATTTGCTCGCCCGTTTCGGGACAATAAGGCCGGGTCGCGGGATTCGGCGTTAGCCCGGCTCGTTTTTCCAGGGCGCTGACCCGATGCAGCAAGCGGCATATTTCCTGTTCGAGCGGATCGGGGGCGTTGGCATGATCCAGTTCAATGCCGTGCTTGATCGGCCGGCCCTGATGCTTGACAACCCGGCCTGGAACACCAACGACAGTAGCCTCGGCCGGCACTTCGTGCAAAACGACTGAGTTGGCGCCGATCATGGAATAATCACCGATACGAAAAGGACCGAGGATCTTGGCCCCGGCCCCCACCAGAACATTATTGCCCAAAGTCGGATGCCGCTTGCCTTTATCTTTACCGGTGCCCCCGAGTGTTACCCCGTGGTACATGGTACAGTCATCGCCGATTTCAGCCGTTTCGCCGATAACCACGCCCATGCCATGGTCGATAAACAGCCGGTGACCGATTTTTGCGCCCGGATGAATTTCAATGCCGGTCATAAACCGGCCGAACTGCGATATCATGCGAGCCAGAAAGTACAGATGATGACGATAAAACCAATGGGCAAGCTTATGATAAACCAGCGCATGAAAGCCGGAATAAAGCAGGATAACCTGCCAGACTCCTTTTGCTGCCGGATCGCGTCGGGAAATAGATTTTGCATCATCGTACAAACTCATAGTCTACATTCCCCTTACCTTTTGTCCAGCCATTCGCTCAGGCATGTATTACTCGCCTATATAAGCAGAATAACATAAAACCCGGGATGCCGTCCCTCCTTTTTGACACCTAGCTTTATGCCAGGTGGGTGCCCTGCAGCGGTCTTTGGTCTACCTATAAAGGACTCGCGTCCCTGGGCATGACCGTATTCCACAATGACCCGAGCTCCCGTTTTTGTCATGAAGGTTCAAAAATAGAGGTAACGAGCATTCCAGGCAGCTTTAGTATACCTTTTTTACTTTGCATTCTCAAGCCGATCAAGACAATTAGCGGCGTCCCATAGTTGCTGTAACGGCAGATACGGATTTTATACTTTTGAATTAATTTATACGCGGGCAGTGGATACAAGTCATGTCCGGCCAGGTCTGTTTGATGCTACAACCAGTCCTGTTACATGCCATCCGATCTGCCAAAACGGATAGGCAGCTGCCGTCAGTGTCGCTCCGGTCGTGAAAATATCATCAACGAGCAGAAGATGGCTGACTTTGTCCTGACCCGACCGTTTGTTTTTCTGTTCCGGCCAGGTTCGCTCAAAATTATTATTTTGCGCTTCCCGAGCCAGTGAAAACGCGCCGAACAAATTAGCCAGTCTTTCTGTTCGGCCTTGCTGTGCGCTTTGCCGCAGGGTTTCCCGATTCCTTTGCAAGTAATCCGATATATCAGGAATGTTCATATCATCGCTGATTTTACAGGCTAAAAGGCCGGCCTGATTATACCCGCGCTCACGCAGACGGTTATGGTGCAAGGGAACTGCGGCAACAGCCGTGAATATCTGATTTGAGCAGCGCAGCATTCGAGTCAGAAGACTACCAAGTGCTATGGCGATTTCAGGCGCATCGGAGAATTTCAGCCGAATTAATGCTTGCCGAAGCGTACCTTGGTAATAACCGGAACAAAGAATAACCGAATCAGCCGGTATGCCGCTGAGCAAATCGGTAGGCCAGGGCAAAACTTGTTGTTTACCAATTCTTAAATTCAATAACGACAGGCATTGCCGGCAGATGCCGGCTAATCCTTCAATCGGCTGATAAAGATGACGGCAGATGGCACAGACAGGCGGAAACAAAACATCCAATCCTGATCTCAACCATGGCAGGGCTAAAGTCATGAGCGGACAGCCAGCCAATCTTTAAAAAGAGTATGCCGATTGTAGGTTTGATTATTCTTCAGTATCTGCCCTAGTGTTTTGCGTGAAGCAATCAACAGAAGCTTTATTTTTGCTCTTGTCACCGCCGTATAAAGAAGATTTCGCGTCAGCAATTGCGGTGCTCCGGCCGGAATAGCCAAAATAACCACAGGATATTCGCTTCCCTGACTTTTATGAACCGTTATGGCATAAGCTAAATCGAGGTCGTCAAGACTGGCACGATCATACCGAACCAGGCGATCTTCATCAAAAAGAACGACTAAACTGTCATCCTCTGCGTCCACTTCGAGAACCAGACCTGTTTCTCCATTGAAGACGCCGCTGCCGGTTGTATCAGGCGACGAAGCCATTTGCCAGATTAAATCGTAGTTGTTGCGGATTTGCATAACCTTGTCTCCAATGCCAAATCCGGTCCCGTGAGCTTTAATGACATCCTGCTCACGATGAGGCAATAATGCCTGCTGCAAAGTCAAATTCAATGCCTGCATACCGGCCGGCCCTTTACGCGACGGTGTTAAAACCTGTACATCGCGCATCACGTCAAATCCATATTGCCCGGGGAGAATATTCTGCATCAGTTTTACAACCGCAACAGCTATATCCTCTGGCGATTCTTTGGGAATAAAGAGGAATTGGCTGTCGATACTTTGATCGATTTCAGGCCATTCCCCATTATGAATGCGATGAGCGTTGCGGACAATCAAACTCTCTGCTGACTGCCGAAATATTTTTGTCAGCCGGACAACCGGCACGCAGTTGCTGTCGATCAAATTTTTCAATACATAACCAGGACCGACAGACGGAAGTTGATCGGCATCACCGACCAATACCAGCCTTGTTCCCGGTACGACAGAATCCAGCAGACTTTTAAACAGGAACGTATCGATCATCGATGCTTCATCGACGATCAACAAGTCGCAGGCTAACTGTACTGTCGATTGCGTTCTGTATTCCAGAACCGACTGCGCATCATCGGCATTAACTTGCAATTCGAGGAGCCGATGCAGTGTTTTCGCCGGAAGGCCTGTCGTTTCGGTCATTCGCTTAGCTGCACGCCCGGTCGGCGCCGCCAGCAAAACCCTGCCGCCGCG